>CALBPU010000134.1 GCA_937899395.1 uncultured Fretibacterium sp. | reverse complement strand
CGAGGAATGAAACAGAAGAGTTAATTTATAACTTTTTATAAGTTTTCTGTAACGGGTAAAAACTATGGTTCGTGAAACAAAACAATTTGAAATCGAGGGTGCTCAAGGCGGAAAAGGCAGAGTGTTGAGACGTGAAATAGTTTCGAAGGACGAATTAAACGGGCACGGAAGACTTTATGCTCACAACATACTTCCTTCAGGCTCAAGCGTCGGTTGGCATCAACATGTAAACGACACCGAACCTTATTACATTCTAAAAGGTGAGGGAGATTTTTACGAGGGCGATTCTGAAAACGGCGAGCGCAAAAAAACAAAAGTTCATGCCGGCGATGTGTGTTTAATTAACGTAGGTCAGTGGCATTCACTCGAAAATAATTCCGATGAAGATCTCGAATTTATTGCCTTGATTTACAACAAACCGAATTATTTGAATTAACATAAAAAATTCAGACGGCTTCCCGAAAATGAGAGGCCGTTTTTGTATATCTTAACAAAACAGGAAGCAATTTTGTTCGGCAATATTTCCGACGAAATATAGTAAAAAAACTCAAAAAGTGTATAATATAAAATTATGACATAGTACTTAGAAAAACATATTGTTTTACGGCAAAGTCTTTTAATGCGAGTTCTTAATGTCAAATGTCGTCTTTCGATATGCTGTGTATTCCTTTTACCAATGCAATGTACTTCTGATGGGATTATTCTACTATATGCAAATATTGTCTGTGTATACTACATCATCGTTTTTGTGTGGATTGAAATTGCCATAAAGAAATATATTGCTCGTGCAAAAATGTCGGGTAATCTCTTTCGGGTCTCTTCCAATGAAAAGCAAATTTTTTCCCGGCCAAATATTTTTTTATCGCTTTAGGCGTGTCATCATCATATACAATCGTTATTCCTTCCGCCTTTTTCTGTTCTATATAATCACGCAGTTTTTTCCAGTTATCCAAAATTTCCCCTTCTGGCCTTTCAACTTTACAGCCTGCCGCCCTCAATAAAACTCCGCATGAGCCGCCTAAATCACTTACTGTTACATCTTTTAATACTTGTCCAACCAAAATTGAACCCGATAATCTAGCTTGAAATTCAGCAAGCCTTCTTTGATAATACGGATAATTTTGTGCGTCCCATTCTGAAAGCAACGTCAAAATTCTTTGAGCTACAAACGGAATTACTGAAGGATCAAATAAATCAGTAACATTAACAGGAAAAGGATTATATAAATATTTAACATTGAAATTTTGTTGTTTTAAGCCCGTCGCAGCAGCGTCATTTTCATCAAGAGCAACTACTTTTGAACCATTTTCAAGTTCCCTTAAAGTTTTTCCTCTTTCATTTAGAATTAAATCTCCGTCATTGTTCCAAATCCGAATCGGTTTAACCTGAACTTCCGCTCCTCCGATGAATGAAGCAAGCAAAGCCAGCCACGGATGAGTTACGGCAATTTCCAACGCTTCATCACAATAACCGACTTTGCTGAAAATTAATATAATGCTTAAAATTATTAACGATTTTTTTGTCCTATTCACCGTATAGCCAACTATTCATTCACCGAATTTATCAACGAGGTCTTGCAAAATTAATTTCGCCACTTTAGCTTCGGCACCTTTTCTGCTTCTGTCTTTTTCAGTATGTTCAAAACCGTTTAAGTAAAGCCTCACTGTAAATTCAGGAGCATGTGAAGGACCAACAACTGAAATTAATTCATAATTCGGTAAAGGCATCGCATGAGCTTGAAGCCACATTTGCAATTTTGATTTAGGATCTGCGTCAGCTTCCTGTTCCTGAGCATCACTCAAGAAAAATTTTTTGATTATACGTTCAGCCGCTGCCATTCCTCCGTCAAGACAAATTGCACCGATTAAAGCCTCCATAGCGTCAGACGAAATTGAATGAGGCAAATTATCAGATTTCATTGAGCGTCCATGTAAAACCATTTTAGTTATGCCGATAGCTTCAGCACGCCTATAAAGTGATTCTGCCTTTACAAGTTCAGCCCTCATTCTGGTTAATTCGCCCTCGGTAGCGTCAGGATACATTCTGAATAATGCTCTAGCTGTAACGAAACTCAAAACCGAATCACCTAAAAATTCAAGTCTTTCATTATTGTATTCAAGATAATTATCTTTAGCGAATGAAGAATGAGTTAATGCTTCTTCGAGCAAAATTTTATCCTCGAATGTATAACCCAAAATTTTTTCCATTGCCTCAACTTGAGCTTCGGTATAACTGGCTTTTTTACGTAAAGGTTCAGAGTTGTGAAAGTCAAATCTACTCATATTTTTCAAAGGCTAAAACCCCGTTGTGCCCTCCAAAACCAAAACTGTTTACCAAAAGTCTTTTAACATTTCTTTCAACACCCTTACCTGTCGCAATATTAATATCGCATTCAGGATCAGGTGTCTCATAATTTAATGTAGGGTGTATATAATTTTCTTCGATAGCCTGCAACGATGCAATTACTTCAAGTCCTCCAGCAGCTCCTAAGCAATGTCCGATCATACTTTTAGTAGAAGTTACGGTGATATTTTTAGCGTGTTCACCGAAAACTTTGTTAATCATTCCGGCTTCCATTTTATCGTTAAGCCCTGTTGAAGTTCCGTGAGCATTAATATAATCTACTTGAGTTTTTTCCCAGCCTGACATTTTAATAGCTTTTTCAGTTGCAAATGCGGCTCCTTTAGCTTCAGGGTCAGGAGCTGTAATATGTCCTGCGTCGCAAGATGTTCCATAACCGGTAAATTCTGCGTAAATATGTGCGCCTCTGTTTAATGCGTGCTGTAATTCCTCCAAAACTACAACGCCTGCTCCTTCACCCATAACAAATCCGTCTCTGTCTTTGTCGAACGGTCTGCTTGCGTGTTCAGGGTCATCATTTCGGGTTGAAAGGGCTTTCATTGAAGCAAAACCGGCCATGCTTATAGCTCTCAAAGCAGCTTCGGTTCCTCCTGAAATTATAACGTCAGCATCATCACGAATTATCGCATGATACGCTTCACCCATGCTGTGTAACGATGTAGCACATGCAGTTACGACACAAAGATTAGGACCTTTAGCACCTAGAACTATTGCGACATAAGCGGTGGACATGTTACTTATCATCATGGGAATGAAATAAGGACTTACACGTTTTGAACCTTTCTCAAGCATAATCTTGAAATTGTTAAATGATGTTTCAATGCCTCCCTGACCTGTACCGATATAAACACCTAATCTGTAAGGGTCAATGCTTTTAGTGTCTAGTTTAGAATCTTCGACAGCCATTTTCGCAGCTGCAACCGCAAAATGAATTGCACGGTCAGAACGCTTTGCTTCTTTACCGGGCATATAAACTGAAGGGTCAAAGTCCTTGATTTCCGCTCCAAAAGTTACGGGACAATCTCCTAAATCAAATGTAGTAATAGGGCCAATGCCGTTTTTGCCTTCTTTTAATGCTTTCCAAAAGTTATCTTTACCGAGCGCAATAGGGCTTACTGCTCCCAAGCCTGTAACAACAACTCGTCTTCGTTTTTCCAAACAATTCAACTCCTTTATATACAAAAAATCGGGAACAGAATTAACATACAATAATCCTATCCCCTACTAAATTACTCCTCCACACCGATTTTTTCAAGCGTGTATCTCAGAGCTTCACCTACTGAAGTTAATTTCTCTGCGTCTTCATCAGGAATTTCGATTCTGAACTCGTCCTCAAGTCCCATGATTAACTCAACGATGTCAAGCGAATCTGCGCCTAAGTCTTCGACAAAGGATTTTTCTTCCGTTATCTGATCTTCTTCAACATCAAGACGATCTGCGACGATGCTTTTCAACTTTGCTACTACTTCCTCTCTTGTCATAAAAAATTCACCTCCTTAAAATTTATCACTAAATCACGATATTATTTTTAACACATAGTCATTCCGCCGTCAACTGCGAGTACCTGACCTGTGATATAAGAGCTTTCCTCTGATGCAAAAAACATTACAGCTTTTGCAACGTCTTCCGGGTTTCCGATTTTTTTCAACGGAATAGAATTTAATATAGCTTCTTTGACTTCGGGCTTCAAAATTTCGGTCATGTCTGTATTGATAAATCCCGGCGCAACAGCATTAGCCGTTATCCCACGTTCGGCATATTCACGGGCTATTGATTTAGTTAAACCTATTATGCCGGCTTTTGACGCTGAATAATTTGCCTGCCCTGCATTACCTGTTAAACCTACGACAGAAGCAATGTTAATTATTCTTCCGTAATGAGCTTTTGCCATATCTCTGATAGCTTCCTTACAACAATAGAAAGCTGCGTTCAAATTTGTATTAATGACGGCTTGCCAATCATCAATTTTCATTCTCATTAACAAATTATCACGTGTAATGCCTGCATTGTTGACTAATACAGATACGTTGCTGTGCATTACATTTTTAATATTCTTGAAAAGCTCTGCTGCCTGTTCATAATCACTGACATCTGCTTTGAATATTTCAGCTTCGACACCGAAATTTTTAACTTCATCACAAAGTTTTAATGCCTGTTCTTCACTTCTGTTGAAATTAATAGCGACATCGAAATTATTTTTTGCTAATTCGATTGCAACAGCTCTACCAATTCCTCTTGAAGCTCCTGTTACAAGTGCTAACATTTTTTAATTACTCTCCTCAATTACTGAGCAAATATTTTCGAGCTTTTGAGGTGTTGAACCTGAATACAAATTCAAACCTTTTTTGCACCGTTTAATTAAGCCCGAAAGGACTTCTCCTGCTCCTATTTCAAAAAATGTATTAACGCCCAAATTATCAACCATAAAATTAACTGACTGTTCCCATAAGACAGGGCTGAAAGTCTGAGCATAAAGACAATCCCGAATATCATCAGGATTTTTAACGGGATTAGAATTTACATTAGCGATAATATCATATTTTGCTTCAGACCATGAAATTTTTTCAAATTCGAGTTTTAATTTTTCGGCAGCAGGTTTCATGAATTTACTGTGAAAGGGTGCGCTGACATTTAATTTTTTTGCACGTTTAGCACCGAAATTTTTTGCTTCGTCAATGGCTTTGTTGATATATTCCGTTAAACCTGAAATAACAACCTGGCCGGGTGAATTAAAATTAGCGGGTTGAATTTCGTTATCGGGAGAAATTTCGCTGCATAATTTTTTCGCTCCTTCAACATCAACTCCCATTAATGCGGCCATGCTTCCTACACCTTCAGGAACAGCCTCCTGCATAAAAATTCCCCTGTTTCTCACAAGTTTAACGCCGTCTCTAAATGAAATTACGTTTGAAGCAACAAGAGCAGTATATTCACCGAGACTATGACCTGCAACACAAACTGGATTTAATTTCGCTCCAAGTTCATTTGTTAAGGCAGTAAGAGCTGCAATAGATACAGTCATTATTGCGGGCTGAGAATTTTTAGTGAGGGTTAATTCGTTTTCATCGCCTTCAAAAATTAATTTCGTGAGATTAAATGATAACGAATCGTCAGCTTCATGAAAAATATCTTTTGCTGAAGGGAAAGCGTCATAAATTTCTTTTCCCATTCCTATACTTTGTGAACCTTGACCGGGAAAACATAACGAATATTTCATTAACATTTCACCTCGCCAATGTTATTCAAAATTTTTTCGGCATGAGCAAACATATCATCAATAATTTTTTTAGCTGGTAAAATTTCGTTGACCATAGCGGCACTTTGTCCTGCCATTAATGAACCCCATTCAGTATCACCATTCACTACAGCGGCTCTTAATTTCCCCGTACCTAATGCTTCGATTTCAGAGGCCGGAGCGTTATTAGCTTCGAGTTTCTCAAATTCTGCGGTTAATTTGTTTCGTAAACATCTTACAGGGTGTCCCAATGATTGTCCCGTAACGGCTGTGCTTCTGTCTCTTGCGTCTAAAACGGCCTTCTTATAATTTTCATGAACAGTACATTCTTCGCAGCAAATAAATCTCGTTCCGACTTGAACACCTTCAGCTCCTAATGCAAAAGCAGCGACAACTCCACGACCGTCAACAACTCCTCCGGCAGTGATTACAGGAATTTTTACGGCTTGAGCAATTTGAGGGGTTAATACCATCGTAGTTAATTCACCGATATGTCCTCCTGCTTCCATTCCTTCAGCAACGACAGCATCTGCTCCTTGTTTCTCAACTCTTTTTGCTTGAGCAACTGAAGCAACGACAGGAATAACGATTGTTCCGATCGGTTTAAGGCGTTCGAGAAATTTTCCCGGACTTCCTGCACCTGTCGTAACAACAGGGACTTTATGTTTAACTGCAACTTCCAAAGCATCTTCAGCAGTAGGAGACATTAACATAATATTAAGTCCGAAAGGTTTTCCCGGCTCAATTAATTTTTTTGCTTTCAGGATTTCCTGTTCTAAGATTTCAGGAGGAGTAGCTGCCGCAGCAATGACACCTAAACCACCTGCGTTACTTACGGCCGAAGCTAATTCAGCATTAGCTACCCAAGCCATTCCGCCTTGTATTAAAGGATATTTTGTACCTAAAATTTTACAAACTCTGTTATTCTCTCTTAACAACATATTAAAATTTTCACCTCTCTATAATTCACGGCTGATTAAACCGTTTCCATTTTCCAATATAAAATTTCTGGCTACGGAAATTGCGCTTAAAACAGCAGGAGATTTAGAACGCCCGTGAGCTTTAATTACAGCACCGTTGACACCGAGAAGCGGTGAACCTCCGTATTGTTCATAATTAAATCTCGTCCATAACTTTTTCACTACAGGAGCCATTAAAAGCATTCCCGTTTTAGCCATAAAAGATTTTTTGACTTCATCAGTTAGTAGAGATTTAAGACCCTGCATAACACCTTCACCGAGTTTCAGAGCAATATTTCCGTTGAAGCCGTCGCAAACTATTACGTCAGCCTTTCCCCAAACGACATCGTTGCCTTCAATATAGCCGCCGAAATTCAAAGTATTTTTATTCTCAATTAAATCTCTTGCACCTAATACGGTATCATCGCCTTTAATTTCTTCAGTACCGTTTGATAATAATTTTATTTCAGGATTATTGACCTTCAAAATTTTATGGGAATAAATGCTGCCCATTAAAGCAAACTGTAATAAATTTTCGGGTTTGCATCTTACAGTAGCTCCGACATCGAGCATAAATGAAATTTTTTCGATTGAAGGAATAGGAACTCCCAATGCAGGTCTGTCAATTCCCTTGAGCCTGCCTACAACTAAAACTCCTCCTGCAACAATAGCTCCTGTACTCCCGGCACTGACACAGCCTTGAGCATAACCCCTTCTTATCATTTCCATAGCGACACGAAGACTTGAATTTTTTTTCTTGCGAATAGCATTAGCAGGGTGTTCATCAGGGTCAATTATTTCGTCAGCATGTTCGATATGGATTCTTGAATGATTTTGTTTCAGGCAAGATTTAATCTTCTCTGAATTTCCAGTTAAAACAATTTCAACATCGTCAAATTTTTCACAGGCTTTCAAAGCTCCCAAGCAAATTTCATCAGGGGCATTATCACCGCCCATAGCGTCAAGGGCAATCGTAATATTTTTCTCGCTCAAAATTTTTTCACCTGCCTTTTATTCAATAACTTCAAGTATAAAACGCCCGACAAAAATTTCTTTATCTCCGACTCTTGTTCTTACACTTACAATCTTTTTGCCGTCATGATTAACTCCGACTTTAGCACGAGCAATCAAAACATCACCGACATGAGCATGACCCTTATATTCGCCTCTCATCGAATCTATAATGACATTAGCGGCTTCTATTACTGCAACAGCGATCGAACTTGCCTGAGAATAAACGTAATTATCGCTCACGATGTCCGTAAATCTGAATGCCATTTCACGAGCAGTTTTAAGAACGGATAACGCCCATTTATTCGGTTCAAGCTCTAATAATTCACCGATTACTTCGGAAGGACTTAAAGATTGTAATTTGCTCATTGCATTTTGAGCCATAGTTTTAATTCGTTCACGAAGTTCCGGAACTCCCATTAAAGCACGGTCAAGACGTACAGTACTGAGACTGACATTTAAGCGTTTAGCTAATTCGTTGTCTGTAATCATTGGATTGTCAGAAATAATTTTTGCCAACAAATTATGCCTGGATTTTTTATCGGATTTTAGCACCTGCTATTAATACCTCATTGCAAAAAATTTCAGAAAAGTATATTGTGAGAGTTGTTTTTCGTCAAGTCCTTTACAAAAAAACTTGACAACTGTGAAGAAGCTGAGATGTTCGGATAAATAAGAGTTGTCGGTACTATTGTTAATGTAAATGTTGACGAAAAAGTTTTAGACGATAACGGAAAAATTAATGCCTCAAAACTTAATGCAGTTATGTTTGATCAATATCAAAACAGTTATTACCGTACAGGTGAAAAATTTGCTCAGGCTTGGAGAGTTGGAGCCGAATTAATGAAGAAATAAATTTTTCCCCTCCCCGAAATTTTGTTTTTCAGAGAGGGGTAATTTTTATTCTTCCTCTTTTACAACTTTTATTGCAAGTTCATCGAGACGTTCCTGTTCAACCGTATCAGCAGCACCTGACATTAAACATTGAGCCTTTTGAGTTTTCGGGAATGCCATAACATCACGAATTGAATTTCCTCCGCACAATAACATCACGAGCCTGTCAACTCCAAGTGCAAGCCCTCCGTGAGGCGGTGTACCGTATGAAAGAGCATCAATGAAAAATCCGAATCTCCTTTTCGCTTCCTCAGGAGTAATTCCCAAACTCTTAAATAACCTCGCCTGAACTTCAGGATCATGAATCCTTATTGAGCCTCCTCCGACTTCATTGCCGTTTAACACGCAGTCATAAGCACGGGCTAAAGCATGTTCGGGGTCTTCATCAAAAGGAGTTTCGTTATCAAGAGCAGGTGAGGTGAACGGGTGGTGCATTGCGACCCAGCGTTTTTCTTCGGTGCTCCACTCAAATAACGGGAAATCAGTTACCCATAAAAATTTCCAATTATCAGGTGAATCATCAAATAAATCTTCACGTTTTTTACCAAGCTCAAGACGTAATGTCCCTAAAATCTCGCAGGCTTTTCCTCTTGATTCATTAGCAACGATAAATAAAGCGTCATCAAGTTCCATTTTTCCAAGCTCACGAACTTTTTCAAGATCATCAGGTGATAAGAATTTTACAAGAGGCCCTTTCAATCCGCCTTCTTTGTACAAGAAATTAGCAAGTCCGGAAGTTCCAAGTTTAATTGCTCTTGCTTCCAAGTCCATAATTTCTTTACGGGACATTGAAGCTCCTCCTGGAAGTCTTAAACCTCTTACAACTCCGCCGGCTTCGAGAATCTTTTTGAAGGGGTCAAAGCCTGAATTTCTAAATGCCTCTGACAAATCACAAAGTTCAAGCTTCACTCTTAAATCGGGTTTATCGCTCCCGTATTTATCCATTGCTTCCCAATAAGGCATTCTTATAAACGGTGTCGGAATATCAACGCCCCTGATTAATTTGAAAAGCCCCTTCATATAACCTTCGATTAATTCCATTACATCATCTTCAACAATGTAGCTCATCTCAATATCAACTTGAGTAAATTCGGGCTGTCTGTCGGCTCTCAAGTCCTCATCTCTGAAACATCTTGCAATTTGATAATATCTGTCGAAACCGCTAATCATTAAAATTTGTTTGAAGAGCTGAGGTGATTGAGGAAGAGCATAAAAGCAACCTTGATTAACTCTGCTCGGCACTAAATAATCTCTTGCACCTTCGGGAGTAGCTTTTGTGAGCATGGGTGTTTCAAGTTCAACGAAATTTCTTTCCTCAAGGTATTTGCGTGTGAACGAATTAATTTTTGCACGTGTTCGCATATTTTTCTGCATTTTTTCACGGCGCATATCAAGATAACGATATTTGAGCCTGATATTTTCGTCAACATTATCGGTTTCGTCTCCAACTTCAAAGGGAAGCGGTTTAGCCTTTGACATTACGAGGAAATCGCTTGCGACTATTTCAATATTTCCAGTTTTAAGTTCGGGATTCTCAGTACCTTCAGGTCTAATTCTCATTCTGCCTTTAACAGCTACGCAATATTCATTTCTTAAACTTGCAGCGAGCTTATGAATTTCACCTGCTTCAGGATTAAACACGATCTGAATAGGGCCTGTCCAGTCCCAAATCTCAATAAAAATTATTCCGCCTAAATCACGTCTGGCACGTACCCAACCGTTAGCTCTGACTTCTTTTCCCGCATCGGCTTCAGTGAACAGTCCGCACAATGAAGTCCTTTGCCAAGTCTTATCAAAAATTTTTGCCATTTATATTTTTAAGTCTCCTTAAATACAAATTAATTTTTTTACTCGGATATTATAACTTTTTTTCGGATTTTACATTTTCGATGGTCTTTGAAGCCAAATTGTTGCAGCCTCATTCAATGGCAGATTAATAATTTTATGTCCGACTTTACATTTGAAATTCTGATCTTCTCTCTCAAGCATTTTTATCGTAGTTCCGGCAGAAAATCCAAGTTTAATTAATTTTTCACGCAAAGATTTTTCAGCAGTAAGCCTTAAAATTATCCCTTCCGAACCTTCCTCGCACAAAGTCAAAGGCACAGGCACAAGCAAAACAGGTTTTTCAATCGCCATAAAAATTTCGTCAACCCAAACTTGATGTTCTGCTTTAGCTTTCCTGAAACATTCGAGAAGGGCATATAATCTTTCCTCTGTTACGGTATCAATATAATGTTCCATTGAACAAGCCATTTCGGAAGAATGATCAAAATCTAGACCGAGAATTTCATGAAAGAATGCCCTAAATCCTTCATGCCTTCTGAAAACTGTCATACCTTTTAATCGTCCTGCGTCCGTTAAATGAAGCCTGCCGTAACGTTCGTGTTCTAACATTTCAAGCTCAACTAATTTTTGAACGGTAGCGGTTACAGTGCCTTTAGTGATATTAAGACGTTCTGCAAGATCTGTAACCGTTACACTTCGTCCTGTACTTTCCAGCAAAAATAATTCTTCAAGATAATCTTCAATGCGTGGAGTGATCATAAAATTTTTCACCTCAAATTTTGTTTATGTCATCTAAGAATTATACATGCTGAACAAAAAGCTTAATAATCATCTTCTTCAGGAGGACGTTTATGAGGCTTAACGGACTTCAGCTTGCTTATCCTCCATATTTTTTCCCTCTTTGCTACAGGGGGTATAAATTTATTTCAGAGCTTCTTCGATTGCTTGTGCAACTTCCTGAGGTTTTGCCTGTCCTTTAGTCTCTTTCATTACGAGACCCTGCAAAAATTTCAGCTTCTTTCCTTTTTTGTCCTTACCTGATTTAATTTCCTCAATTACATCAGGATTGGCTTTGATTACAGCTTGAATAATTTCGCCTAAGACATTTCCGCCCACTCCGCCTTCAGTAATTCCGAGAGCTTTAACGGCTTCATCAATTCCGATTTTGTTTTCAATCATGTAATCAAAGACTTCTTTGCCCTGAGTTGTTGATAATTTTTTATCGTCAACTTTTGAAACTAAGCTCGCAAGAACTTCAGGTTTAATTGTGAAGTCGGAAATTTTTATCTGCTTCTCATTTAACACTCTTAAAACTTCCGTCTTAACCCAGTTAGCCCCCCTCACAGGATTAGCTCCTGCTTTAACACATGCTTCAAAGTAATCGGCTAAATTTTTATCGTCGGTCAAAACGTCCGCAACCTCTTGAGCAATTCCCCATTCTTTGACATAACGATTGGCTCTTACATCAGGCATTTCGGGCATTTTTGCTCTCATTTCGTCGATCCATTCCTGAGTGATATATAGAGGCGGCAAATCAGGTTCAACGATAAACTTTCTGTAAAATTCTTTTATACGTGAAGCGCTGGTTATTCCTTTAGCGTCGTTCCAGTGTCGTGTTTCCTGTTTAACTTCCTCGCCGTTGAGCATCATTTTTTTCTGACGTTTGATTTCAAATTCGATAGCGCGTTCGAGAGCCTTAAATGAATTCATGTTCTTAACCTCAACTTTTTTGCCCCAACGTCCGTCCGAACATTTCATCGAAACATTTGCGTCAAATCTCATCATGCCTTTTTCAAGTTCAACGTCTGAAGCTCCCGAATAAATTACCCTGCGTCTCAAAGTCGTTACATATTCAACGGCTTCTTTAGCTGAAGATACATCAGGTTCTGAAACTATTTCGGCAAGAGGAGTTCCCGATCTGTTATAGTCAACGTACGAAGTATCAGCTCCTTCAAGTCTTCCGTCTGATGCACTGTGATGAAGGCTTCCTACGTCTTCCTCTAAATGTAAATGATGAACACGGATTTTTTTCAGATTGCCTTCAGCATCATGAACTTCAATATAGCCTGATGTTGTTATAGGCAAGTCGCATTGACTGACCTGATGTCCTTTCGGTAAATCAGGATAAAAATATGATTTCCTGAAAAATAATGATTTCGGACGAATACCGCAGTTTAATGCAAATCCCGCCAACATTCCCTGCTCAACAACTCTGTGATTTAATCTCGGCAATGATCCCGGCAATCCCATACATACAGGACATATATTTGTGTTAGCAGGTGCGTCGGTATTTGTTGAACATGAACAAAAGAGTTTTGAATCGCTCTTGAGCCTTATATGAATTTCAATTCCTATTACAGGTGTAAAAGTTAATTCGGCCATGATTAATTATTCGCCTCCGTTTGCAATTTTAGGTGTGCCTAAATGACGTTCAAGAATTATTCCGGTGTTCAAAAGTTCAGCGTCGCTCCACCTTGAGCCTATTAACTGTAAACCTACAGGCAGATTATCGGAATATCCTGTGAAAAATGAAAGTCCCGGAAGCCCTGCTAAATTTACGGGCAAAGTGTAAAGATCCGTTTCGTAACCTTTCAATTCATCTTCATCAACTTCACCGATTTTAGGAGGCAATGAAGGTGTTACAGGCTGCAAAATAAAATCAGCTTCACCGAATGCCCTTGCAAATTCCTGAGCTATTAAAGTTCTCACTTTTGTAGCTGCAACGTAATATTCCTCACATCTTGAAGGCTCTGTTAAACATGTTCCTGCGATAATTCGTGATTTAACTTCGCTTCCAAATCCGTAAGAACGAACTCTCTCAAACATCTCTTTAATTCCTGTAGCGTCTTTAACAGTGTAACCGAGTCTTACACCGTCATAACGTTCAAGATTTGTGTGAGCTTCAGACATCGCAAGAGCATAATAACAGGCTACTGCGTAACGTGCTACAGTCGGCAATGAAACTTCCGTAATAATTGCGCCTTCGTCCTCCAAAACCTTTTGAGTTCTTTTCATAGCTTCATAGATAGGTGCGTCGAGCGTGAAATCCTGAAATTCTTTTACGAGAGCAATTTTTTTGCCTTTTACACTTACATCTTCAGAGTGAGTGAAGTCGTGATTTTTTTCACGGAAGCAGCTTGAATCCATAGGATCATATTGGCCTATAACAGACATTAACATTTGTAAATCTCTGATAGTCCTTGCAAACGGGCCTATTTGATCTAATGATGAGCCGTAAGAAATTAAGCCGTATCTGCTGACCATTCCGTAAGTGGGTTTTAAGCCGTAAACTCCGCAATATGAAGCAGGCTGACGAATTGAGCCGCCCGTATCGCTTCCTAATGCAAAAGGAACATAGCCCGCACTTACAGCAGCAGCACTTCCTCCCGAACTTCCTCCGGGAACTCTTGAAATATCGTTGGGATTATGAGTTGCTCCGAAAGCAGAATTTCCGCAAGTATTTCCCATTGCGAACTCGTCCATATTTACTTTGCCCATTAAGATAGCACCGGCTTCACGTAAATCTTTCCATGCTGTAGCGTCATAGGGCGGTTTCCAATCACCTAAAATTTTGCTTGCGGCAGTAGTCCTTATCCCCTTAGTACATAAATTATCTTTTAAGACGGTAGGTATTCCTGCAAAAATCCCTGAATTATTTTCATTAAGCTGAGATTTAGCGATTTCGTCTGTACGGGTTATAAAGGCATGAATATTTTTTTCGCATTTGTCGATTCTGTTTTTGCAGGACTCAAAGACTTCGGCGGGCGAAAATTTTTTCTCCTTCAATCCTTCCGTCAGCATAAATAAATTAAGTTCGTAAAGTTCCATAATAAATTATTCCTCCATTATTCTGGGTACTTTGAAGAATGAGCCGTCAATATGTTCGCTCTCATGAATAATTGCTTCGGTGTCATTGAAGGGGATTACGGTATCATCTCTCAAAGGACATTCAAGAGCTTCGGCAAAACTGAAAGGTTCAACGTCTTTCAAATCTAATTCCTTAAACCTGTCCAACATGTTGAGAAAGTTATTAATGTAGCGCACAGCTCCGACGAGTTCCTGTTCAGTTAGGAGCAACCGTGATTCTAATGCGATTGAGTTTACTTCTTCGCTGGTAAGTTTCAAACTGATTAACTCTCCTTTTAATATAATGTAAAAATTTTTCGTTGATATTATATCAGCGCATTGGTGAATATATCGGCCTGTGTCTCAAAATGGTAAAATTCTTTTTAAGTAAAAGAGGTGAAAAATTGGAAAAAATTTCGTTGGAAAAAAATTTTGAAAGATACGCTAAACAATGGGAAGCACTAACATTAGCCGATGATTTTTTGTTCGGAAAGGTAATGCACGATGAATATCTTTGTACAGAAATGATAAAAAGGATATTGCCTGATCTTGATATAGGGGAAATAAAATTCGTGCAAACTCAAGAAACTTCACAGCAAACATTTGACACTAGAGGAGTACGTTTTGATGTTTTTGCGAAATCGGACAGGCGAAAAATATTTGACTGTGAAATTCAGACCAGTAACAAAAAAGATTTACATCGCAGACCTAGAGCTTACCATACAGTTATCGGTCTTGACGCTCTTAAAAAGATTCTTTAACGAAATCAGGTTCATATAGTAATTTGCCTGATACGTTTGTAATTTTTATATGTACTTTTGATTTGTTCAAAAGGGGCAGGCATATTTATACGTTCAAGAATATTTGTGAAGAGGATACTGCAATAAAACTTGATGACGGGGCTTGTACAATATTTCTAAATACGGAGGAGTAAGACAGCAGGAAAATTACGCGGCCTTTCGTGGTGTTATGTCGGAACTTACAAGCGCATTAATCCGAAACGGGGAGAACGGATCAGTGCAGCAGCTCATAAAAAAACGTTTAGGAATGCCTTACTGGAGAGACTTCGTTAATATTCTTAAACACTCTGTTAGAGACAGTGCTATATCTGAGCAAGACGCAGGAAATATGATAGTAAACTTCATAAAAAGGAACAGAACCGTTTCGGCATTGGCTTATAACGTACCTGTTGCGCTCGGACAAACTGCGAGTTATTTTGCCGGTGTTGCGAAAATGTTTCATGAAACAGGCATTCAGGGAGCGGGGCATGTTTTGAGGTCTGCGGTTAATGCGCTTAAAAACGGGAAAAATTTTATGGAAAACGTTTATAAATTAATGCCGGAATTGAGATACGCAGGCGGTGATGTGGAGTCAAGGGCTTATCAGGAACAAAGACAATTTAACCGTTACAGCGAAAAACACCCGTTTATCTCTGACGCAAGAAATCTTTATCATAAATTTATTTCTTTCGGCTTATCATGGAACGGATTTTTTGACAGAATAACAAAGGCTATTGTTTTTGACGGGGCTTATAACTCGTATCTTGAAAACGGTTATGATGTCGATGAAGCTGTCAGGCTCGCAAGAAGAGTTGTTCAAGACACTCAACCGTCATCTTTTTCAAGAGAAATGACTGCATTAAACAGGTCTCAGGCTTTATCTTTATTTATGCAGTTCACAAATGCGTTAGCACCGATTTACAACATGACAGTTGTTGATACCGTTGACGCTTTACGCGAAAACGGAACATGGAACGGAGTAAAACAGGCGGCTTTATATGTCTCAGCGGTTGCTCTGGGGTCTTTGTGGATCGGTTTCATCAGGGATTTATTCTGGAGGAGGCTTCCCGACGGAGAAGAACTTCCGAACGGTGAAACTGATAATTATGTAAGGTGGGCGGCTTATACGGCCATTGACGGCATGGTGAACACAATTCCGTTATATTCGGCCGCTTATAGAGATTGGAGAATGTCATCGAATTACAGATATTACAGCAGCGGAAATCCGATAACCGAACCTTTCGGAGAAATCCGCAGGGGTGCAAGGTACTTTTTTGACAGTGATTATGACACAGGACGCAGATTTGAAGGGGCGTTAAACATGGCCGACGGATTATCGAAACTGGGCATTATTCCCTCTGCTCCGACTTCAGCTTTGAGAATGATTTACAGGTGGTTGGCTCCGAGAGAGTGAAAATGTTTTCGTAGGCTAAACCGTATGCTTAAAAATTTAATAAAATATATAATAGCTGTAAAAACAGTATTTTATAAAAAATATTCGAATTTCTGCGTTCCGTTTTTCCTTTATACCCCTGTGTAAAGTTTTGTAACTCCACAGCAACGAACAATCCCGTAGTCTTTTCCGTATGCTGATATATAATATGACTATGGAAAAGGAGAGAAAATTCAGTTATGGTACTGACTGACATTCAAGTTAAGCACTTAAAACCATCCACCGTTTTACGGTCTCTTTTCCCTTATCAGGTAAGGCTGGTTTTCTTGTCTCCCATAAGTTAGGGGAGATGTCAAATTTGTTTGACAGAAGGGTCTGTTACTTCTTAAGTGTTTTTGTTATAAATGTACCCCTCCCCACAAAGATATGTCAAGAATTACACGCTCCCCATGAAAATAAAAAAATTTTGTGAGGAGCATTTTATTTTTCAGTCCTCTGCTAAAATATTAACGGGTGATTTTTTTATGGCAACGAATTTGAATGATGCTGAATATTTTGCCGACACAATTTTCGACAGGGTAACTCAGCTATTAAACGAACGAAAAATTTTGAAAGGTGAACTCGCAAGAAAATCAAGCGGAACTCTTGAACAGGATAAAGCATTCGTTAAAGCATATCAGGATAACGTCTTTAACAGCAATGCAGCCTCGATAAAAATTGAAAGGCTTGAACATTTACTCACGATAAGGTAGAGAATTTATAATGAGAACTTCACGAGATGTATTTATAACAATAGGCAGAGGAAGCTATACTATTCAGACCGCAATAGAAAATGAGGACTTAGACAGAATAAAAAGCCTCATTGATGACGCTTGCGGTGAAATCACTGAGGGAGCAAATCAGGAAGATATGTTAATGTTGGCATGTCTGAAGCTTGCTTACTCCCTTGATGCAGTGAATGAGAAATTGAAAAATATTTTATCGAAACTTGAGAATGAATAAACTCAATAACTAAGAATGTTAATATAAAAATCCCAAAATTTTGATGTGTCTATACCCATTACAATATCAGCTTTCATGACACCTTCCGGAAAACCTTTCCCCGTTTTCATGTCGTTGTTCATGTTCTGCTTCCATGTTACAACACGCCCTGAATTTATGCCGGGAGTATTATCTACGGTAATGTATCGTTCCTGAAGGTCAGTAATTAATTCGGGCTTCAAAAATATTACGGGAACTACCGCGTCCCAGACATAATTAGCATCTGAATTTGTAAAAGTTTTTTTATTTGATAATATCAATTTAGTTATGGCATTTGTATTATTTTCTGCAATGCGTTCATAAAATTCTTGAGTAATTTGAATGCTCTTTGCAAGATCATCAGGAACTACAATTTGTTTATTCCAGCCTGCTGAAAGACATAATTTTATTGCATCGGGATCATAAAACCAATTCATCTCAGCGGCGGGCGTAGCATTACCCGGAATATCAATATCACCACCCATATAAATTATTCCTGCGGCCTCTTTTGCAAGTGCAGGATATTTTTTCAGGGCAAGTGCAATATTCGTAACTGCTCCGACTGCCATTACAGTTACTTCACCGGGATTGGATTTTACGCTCTCAATGATAAAATCCCACGCAGGAACTTCTTTCGCCCTGATCTTCGGATAACCGAAAAGAGGTTCTTTATTCAAATTAAGATAGTCTTTTGAACGTTTTGAAAGGTCAGCAAAAGTATTATTGGAAAAATCCCAGTATGCACCGCAAAAGTTAGGCATTCCGTACAGCCTTGCCTCTTCAATCATGTTCCTGAAACCTCCAAGAGGTTCATCAGTCCCCTGATATACAGGAATATCGGGGCGTCCTATAAGTTCGAGCTGGCGTAAAGCGGCAGTAGTAGCTTCAGGCACAAATACGTTTCCTCCTGTTGTCGTTATGCCTATAAAATCAAGCATTCCTGATTTATCTGCCTGAGTTAGAACGAATATTGCAAAAGCATCATCATTGAGGTATGCTGCATCTGTGTCCAGTATAACTTTACGTGCTGCTTCCGTTGTGCTTGCCGATACCAGCAGGAGAAAAGAAACAATAAAAATTTTTTTGAACGTGATTAATTTTTTCATGAATTATTCATCAGCTTTCTTTATATTTTTAACATCATTTATTATAAAGTTATATTATACGGCCATGTCAACGAAAATATTTCAGCGTTAAAATATAACAATCTGTCTTCAAGATACGAAAATATTTCAACTCCCCATATCATTATTATGAAACAGCCTATGCTTAAAAACGGCACTAACGGAATTGCTTCATGTTTTCCCCAATGAAGTTTACCAATTAAAAGCAAAATCATAACGAAAATTCCGCCAACCATTATTCCAAGATAAAATGCCATTAACGTAAATTTTAATCCTAGAATCGCTCCCATTCCTCCCATAAACGAGGCATCTCCCCAACCCATTCCGCCTCTCGATATTAAAATTATCAGCGCAAATATTCCGAAACCTGTTAAAGCTCCTGCTAAACCGTCAAAAATTCCTGCCTTGCCTCCGACTATTCTTACTGTTAATCCTAAAATTCCCGGAAAAATTGCGAATAAATCAAATATATCTCCCGATTCAATATCGGTTAATGAATTAATAACAAGGCCGATTGTTCCAATGTAAGTTAAAAGACATGCCCATGAAATTTTCCAACGGTAAAAAATTATTACGCTCAATATTGCGCATATTATTTCAACTAAAATATATCTCACGGAAATTTTTGCACCGCAGTTTTTACATCGGCCTTTTAACATTAGCCACGAAATTATCGGTATAAGCTCAAAAAATCCTAATACATGGCCGCATGATTCACAGGCTGATCTTTCTTTGCCCCACCATGAACGGCCTTGTATGCTCCTGTGTGCTATAACGTTCAAAAATGATCCGAAACATGCTCCCAAAATTCCTGCCGTAATTAAATATTTTGTCATCATTTTTTCCTCGATGATTTTTGAAAATCAAAAGCGTATTGTTTATTATCTTCGTTTTTATCACGTGAATAAATTATTCCTCCGTAAGTAGTTATTTTATCTTGACGCATTTTTTCAAGTTCATCGTTAAAGGCTTCGGCGAGTTTTTGGCGACTGCTTTTTTTGTTTTTACCGTAAGTCTGAATATCCCTCTCAATATATCCGAGTTCAACTAATGCCTGAACGTCCGCTGTGCTGATTTCCATCTCATCAGCTAACGTATAAATATCAAAATTTTCGTCCTTATTATCCCTCATGAATTCATGAACATGACCATAAAGTTCATCAAGTCTTCTGATACAGTTCGGACAATATTTTCGTCGTTCTGAATTAAAAAGATTTCCGCAAAGTTTGCATCTTACAATGGGCATAAAAAATTTATCCTTTCGTTTTTTATTTCATCGTTCGTAAACCATACCGCCGTATGTGATATGTCGTCTTTCTCTTGCCATAACATTAAGTTCTCTCTTAAATTTTCTCGCAAGTTCCTGACGTTCCGTTTTTATTCCGTTATAAGTCTGAAAATCACGTTCCAAAAATCCAAGCTCAAATAAATTTTCAACACCTTCCGGAGTTTCTCTGATTTCTCTTGCAATAATTTCAGCGTTAAAAGTTTTAAGATCGTTATGAGTTTTCAAATAGTCATGAACTTTTCCGTAAACTCCTTCGAGCTTCGACATGCAATTAAAGCATAAGCCTTTTCTGGCATAATATGCTTGGTCATCATATAATTTCTGACATATTTTGCATCTTCTCCACGCCATTTTTTATTCCTTCTCTTCACACTAAATAAGTTCAAAAATTACTTCTTCTACGGTATACACTGCCGCCGTAAGATATAAATTTTGATATGCTTCTGTGATTTATTTCGGTATTTCTATCGTTATAATGATTATTTTCATGATGTTTTATTTTTTCAATTTCGTCCTCAAACCTTTCAGCAAGTTTTTTTATTCTCTTATTATCGCTGCTGTAAACCTGAATATCCCTGTCAAAAAATCCCATGTCATATAAAATCCTTATTAATGTCGGATTCATT
Organism: uncultured Fretibacterium sp.; assembly: GCA_937899395.1. Classification (GTDB taxonomy): domain Bacteria; phylum Synergistota; class Synergistia; order Synergistales; family Aminobacteriaceae; genus JAFUXM01. Next base: position 8,502 of record CALBPU010000134.1, on the reverse strand, counting down.
TTTATTTCACGGCTTAATTCTTCAGGGTCAAAATCTCTTGATAATCCGTTATCCCTTATATAATCATGAATACCGGAGCTATAATATAAATCCTCAAGCTTCATGTAACATTCACGACATAATCCCCTCTTTAGAGATTGAGAATTAGAGCCGTAAACCTTTCCGCAATATTTGCACTTAAATAATTCCAATCCCATATCTACCTCCGTGTAGGAACTGAAAAAAATTTTTATGTTTTATTATAATATTTAACGAAAAATTTTTGACGGGAGGAATTTTCATAGCGAAGTTTTTAGTGTGGTTCATAAGATTTTTGCCTCATAGAATCGCTTTATGTTTCGGAAGATTTTTAGGGAGAATTTTAAGGCTCGTTCTCTGGAAAAAAGTTGACAGGTGTGAGGCAAGGTGTGTTAAAGCTCTCGGAGTTGGAATAACTGAAGCACGAAAAATTATTCGAGGTTCGTTCATTAATATGGGAATGTCAGCGGTTGAATTTATTCGCTTGCCCGAAATGAAATCAAACGTTAAAAACTTCATGACCTTTGACGAAAAAAGCATTAATTTTCTCAAAGAAGCCTTAAATCGCGGTAAAGGCGTTTTGTTAATGGTCTCTCACATGGATAATTGGGAACTCGCTGCAATGCGTGTACATGCTGAAGGTTTTCCCCGTATTAATGCTGTCTATACGCCTCAAAGGAATCAAGGCGGAATTAATGATATTATTATGGACATAAGATTAAACAATATCGGAATGACAATGACCGGGAGTGAAGGCGCTGAACTTAGGAAAATTTTCAGGACTTTGAAGAACAACGGAATAGTTGCTATAATGCAAGACCTGGACGCAAGAAAAGACGGTGTTATAACAAAATTTTTCGGGCTTCCTGCGAGTACTCATGACGGAATAATAAAGCTTCATGAAAAATTCGGTTCGGCGATTATCCCCGTGCATTGCGTCAGAGATAAAAATAATCCTGCTCATCATAATATAATTTTTACGGAAATTTTGAGCGACAGAAAAAACTTTGATTTACAAATTTGTAACGAGGTCATTGAAGGTTGGATAAAAGAAAATCCGTCTCAATGGTTTTGGATTTTGGATAGGTGGGAATATACTTTGGGGAAAAAAATTTGATATTGGGAATTGATCCCGGCCGTGATAAAACGGGTTTCGCTTTTGTCAATTTTGAAGGAGAATTAATTTCGTCGGGAATATTCATTTCATCAGAACGTGAAAAATTTTTTGATATTCTCATAAATGACGGAGATATTTCAGGGTTTATAATTGAGGGCGGCCATGAAAATTTAATGCAGTCAGTGAATTTTATAGCTCTTGGAAACGGAACTAACAGCAAAAATTTTTACGATTTCATAAGCAATAAATTCATGAATAAGATTGATGTTAAAATTTTCGACGAAAAAAATACGACCCTTGAAGCTCGAAAACTTTATTGGAAAATTCACAACCCCGGATTTTTTGTTAAACTATTACCGAAAAATATGAGGGTGCCAAAAAGGATTCTTGATGATTTAGCGGCATGGGCGATTGTTTTAAGATGTTTGAAAAAAATATAGAGATATGGAAGATAAAAAGATAATAGGCTATAATATGCAGAATCAAATTAATGTCATAATTTTACAGGGAGGGAGATTAATTATAAATGGCCGGTATGGATAAACTTGTCGCTCTCGTGAACAGTTTCGCGTCGGCTGTTCTGTCGGTAGGGCGAGAGGTGGGGCTTAATATCACCCTCAACAAGTCAAAAGTAGCTCAAGGCATAAAAGTTGACAATATCTGCACGGCTGCTCTGATAGGTGTTGTAGGAGTAGGCTCAAGAGGTACGGTGAATATAATGCTCAACAAAGACGCTTTTGACGGCATCATCTCAACGATGTCGGGAGGAATGATAATGCCTCAACTCGGTGATGATGTTTCAATGAGCGTTATCGGTGAACTGTCGAATATGATCGGCGGTCGAGCGTTGGTTCAGAGTGCTTTAGGAACTGTTGATGTAACGCCCCCGCAGCTTATAGTCGGCGAAAATATCAAGAACGTTACAAAAGAAGATCAAGGCATGAAGAGTTTTACGTTGCCCTTTACTCTTCAACCTTTGGGAAATCTTTATCTTGTTTTGTCGTTCAAGATAGATTAATTTTTATAGAAAGTTTTAATATCTGAACATCTTTAACGGTTCCGGTCTGACGGGTCGGAGCCGTTTTTGCTTCGAGGAGGATTATTTTGAGAAAATTTTTATACGTTTTCATGGCCGTATGTGTCATTGCTTTAAGTCCGTTTCAAAGTGAAGCGGGGGTTATTTTGGTTTTGTCGGGAGGAGGCACAAAGGGTTTTGCTCATCTGGGAGTAATTGAGACCCTTGAGGAAAACGGAGTGCCTATAATCGGAATTGTCGGTACAAGCATGGGAGCTTTAATGGGTGCATTGAGAGCAAGCGGATATTCAACTCAGGACATGCACAAAATTTTACGTGATTTAGACCTTCCGGCATTATTAACCGAAAATACAGGACCGATGTTTGTTAATACAGGCAACGACAAACGAGCAAAGACAAGTACTGTATCAGCTTTAACCTATAAGAAACAAAAAGGTGAAAGAGGCCCTAAAGGAATTTTAACGGGCGATAAATTATACATGTATTTTTCGCAGTTAATGAGGCATGTAACAGAGACTGATTTTTATCATCTTCCTATACCTTACGCTGCTGTTGCAACTGATGTTAATACCGGTGAAAAAGTCGTGTTGAAAAACGGAAATTTAGCTTCGGCAATGCGTGCTTCAATGTCAATTCCAATGCTGTTTGAACCATGGACGATTGACGGAAGACTTTTAATTGACGGAGGAGTTACTTCAAATTTACCGGTATATACGGCTCAGGAATTATTTCCGGGTATTCCGATAGTTGCTGTTGATATTTCGGACTCACTTTCAAAAACTAAAATGAACTCTTATGTTGACGTTATAAATCAATCATTAACAATCTTAATGAGAAAGACAACAAACGAAGAAGGACAAGCGGCGGATATTTTGTTAAGACCTAGAGTTGAAGGACTTGGAATGCTTGACGCAGATGATCCTGAAAAAATTATTGTGCTCGGACGTGAAGCTGCAATGGAAAAAATTGAAGAGATCAAAAAACTTTCGGAGAACACTCCTGCATTATTTACACTTGAAGAAGACAGAAAGTTAAGCAATATTGTCGGAGATATTGAAGTTCACGGACTGCCGACGAAAATGGCTGAACTTCTCAGGAAAAGCACTCTTCAATGGGTAGGCCGTCCCGTAAATACGAAAGTTATAGATGAAACGATGGAAAAATTATCGGGTTCTCAAGGCGTTGAACTTGCGGATTATCAGCTCGGACGAACAGAATCGGGCGATGTACTTGTACGCATTGACGTAAGACAGGCACCTGAATTTAGAGCGGGGATTTCAGGTTACACAACAAATCTTCATCAGAACAGATGGCTTTATATCAAAGGTGAAAAAAGGGGAATATTTTCGGACTATGATTCTTTAAGCGGAGTAGCGAAACTTGGTGAACAATTAGGATTTGATTTAAGCTACCAAACTGCTCCCCAGCCTATGGACGCATGGCAGTTTAATGTGTCGGTTCAAAACTGGAAGCCTAAAGACATAAGGGATTGGGACAGATACGCAGTAGGTATCAGCAGATTATTTTCATTCAAAGATATTAATATGTCATTCGGTGTAGCTTATGAACATGTTGACGGCGGAGCTGTTTCCCAAAAAGATGATACTGAAGCAGTAGGCCCGACATTTTCGGCTGAATATGACACACTCGATATGCATAGCGATCCTACAAAAGGTTATTCATGGAAAATTAATGCGTGGTGGCCTGATTTTGACGAAATTAATTACAGGATAAGTTACTTCAAGCCTCTTGATGTTTCAGATTTATGGCGAACATATTTAAGATTTGGTTTTGCTGAAGGAGACATGAACAGGAGAAGCCATGCTGTATACCTTGGAGCAGCAGAGGAATTATATTCAGTGGCAAGAGATCCCATTGAAGCTGAAAGAATGTTTTGGGCAAATCTTTCAGTACGAAAAATCTTAAGCAGAACAGCAGTCGGAATAATGGCCGGAGAAATCTTTGCAGGCTGGGGTTATGCTATGGATAAGGAATGGCACAAAGTTGAAACGCCTTGGGAAGTTGGTTTGGCTGTAAATTTCCCGAACAATTTTATTGATGTCAAATTAGCTGTAATGTACGGTTCAGAAGAATTTAAGGCAGGATTTTTCATCGGTGTTCCAATATGGGATCATTATCCGCTGCCTTAGTTGAAAATGGAAAACAAAAAAACGGCTCTCTTGAAAAAATTCAGGGGAACCGTTTTTTTTATGATTGGCTAAATGAAAAAAACTAAAAATTATTTCTTAACCTGAGCGTTAAGAACTCTCTCTTTAAGCTCTTTACCCGGCCTGAAAACGGGAACTTTCTTTGCGGGAATAAGAACGACCTGTGAAGGATCCTGAGGATTACGTCCTTCTCTAGCTGCTCTCTCTCTGACCTCAAACACTCCAAAACCAACAAACGTACATTTGTCTCCTTTTGCGAGAGCGTTCTGAATCTCTGAGAATACAGCATCTACAACAGGTGCTACCTCTTTCTTGCGAATATCAAGCTTTTCAGCGATTGCCTCAAGAAGTTCTGCTTTTGTCATTGTTTACACCTCCTACGAAAAACTTTTCTGCATTTTATCAGGTTTTATTAATAATGCAAGAGGTAAGAGGCTTTGTGTAATAATTTTCATAAAGTCCTACTATTAACTTCTAACTTCGTTATTCCCATTCGATTGTTGCAGGCGGCTTCGATGTTACATCAAGGACTACACGATTAATTCCTTTGACCTCGTTGCAAATTCTCTTTGAAATTTTATCCAGAACATCAAAATCAATTCGAGACCATTCAGCAGTCATAGCGTCTTGAGAATGTATTGCCCTCAAAACAATAACTTCGTTGTAAGTTCTGCTGTCTCCCATAACTCCGACCGAACGCACTGGTAATAACACGCAAAATGCCTGCCAAATATTTTTGTAAAGCCCGGCACGTTTTAATTCTTCTCTGAAAATAGCATCGGCTTCTCTTAAAGTATCAAGTCTCTTTTTCGTGATCTCACCAAGACATCGGACTGCTAATCCCGGACCGGGAAAAGGCTGTCTGTTTATAACTTCGTCAGGCATGTTGATAATTTTTCCCAATGCCCTGACTTCATCTTTGAATAAATCCCTGAGAGGTTCAAGGAGTTTAAGATTCATTTTTTCTGGAAGCCCTCCGACGTTATGATGTGATTTAATTAACGCAGCTCCTTTTTTGCCCTTAATTCCGCTCTCAATGACATCAGGATAAATTGTTCCCTGTAAAAGCCATTTAGCGCCTTCAATTTTTTTCGCTTCAGCCTCGAACACCTCAATAAATAATCGTCCGATAATTTTTCGTTTTTGTTCAGGATCAGTAACGCCTGAAAGTTCACTTAAAAATTTTTCCGAAGCATCAACATAAATTACATTTAGACCTAATTTTTTGTACTGTTCCATAACTTGCTCAGGTTCATTCAGCCTCATTAAACCGTGATTTACGAAAACGCACTGAAGATTTTCGCCGATAGCCCTATTAACAAGTACGGCCGAAACGCTCGAATCAACTCCTCCTGAAAGTCCGCAAACAACTTTTTCATCTTTGACGGTGTTTTTGATGTTAGAGATTGTGTGTTCAACCCAGTCTGACAAATCCCAATCTCCCGAACATTTGCATATATCGAATACAAAAGTCCTTAAAATTTTTTCGCCGTTTTCAGTGTGAACTACTTCAGGGTGAAATTGAAGGCCGAAAAATTTTTTGCTTTGATTTTCGATTGATGCGATAACGTTGCTTTGAGTTTTTGTTGTTGAAACAAAACCTTCAGGCAATTTTGAAACGTTATCACCGTGACTCATTAGGGCATTAAATTTATCAGGGAAATTTTCATTGAGGAGGAGCGAATTTTCGTTTGTCTTTTGAATTAAAGTAACGCCGTATTCGGAAGAATTTTTTTCGCCTGAATTTACAATGCCGCCGTTAATTTTTGCCATAAGCTGCATTCCGTAACATATTCCCAATACAGGGCAGCCGATTTCAAAAATTTTCGGATCAATCGTAATTGCGTCAGGTTCGTTTACGCTGTCAGGGCCTCCTGAAATTATCAAGCCTTTCGGTGAGTACTCTGAAATTTTTTCGCAGGATATATCCCAATTTACTACAACGCTGTGAATTTTCATTTCCCTCAAACGTCTTGCGATTAACTGTGTGAATTGAGAACCGCAGTTAATAATAATTATATTTTCATTCATAGAATCTTCTCCAAAAAATTTTATAATTTGCTGAAATTATAGCGTGTTATTATAATTTTCGATGTAAAAATTTTGAAAGGCTGTGAAATTTTTAATGTATAAAAAAATTTTATTGTTATTAATATTCGTTTTAATTTCTTCGTGTTCATATTCTGAAGAGATTTATTCCGATGGAGATGTGATTGTGATAATGAAGTCTTCTTCATCTGAAGGAGCAAGCAAATTATCATTGAGTGCAGCGGGAGTTGATACTCTCAGGGTTTCATCATTTGCTGAAAATTTCGGAGCAAGGGTTAAACATACTTATCCTTCATTGTCAGCAGCGAGCAAAAATATTTTCACCGTGTTCCATTCAGATACAAAAAAACCTAAAGATTTTGCGAAAGAACTCTTGAATAACCCCGACGTTATAGCAGCATCGCCGAATTACGAGGTATACGCATCAGTTGTTCCGAATGATCAGCATTCTACTGAAGATGAAAGCTGGGGAATTTATTTCATTAACGCTCCTGAAGCTTGGGAAGTTTCAACGGGAAGCAATGAAATATATGTGGCTGTAATTGATTCAGGAATTGATTACACTAACACTGATTTAGCTGATAATGTTTCAACATATTACGGAAAAAATTTCATTGACACTAACGCTTCTGCAAAAGATGAGCATTCGTCAGGACATGGAACACATGTTGCCGGAATAATCGGAGCGGTTGGAAATAATTCAAAAGGTATTGCTGGAGTATGTTGGAACGTAAAATTAATTCCGTTAAAAGTCTTGAACAAATCCGGAAGAGGTTCTGAAGAGAATGTCATTAAGGCTCTTGATTATGTAGCATCACTGATAGAAGACGGAATAAAAGTCAAAGCAGTGAATATGTCATTTGAAACGAGTGTAGCAATGGCTCCTAGTCATGAAAATCTTGTTACGGATCCGTTATGGAGAGCCTTCAAAGCTTTAGATGAACTTAACGAAGCGGTATTGGTTGTAGCGGCAGGAAATTACGGCAAGACTGTAGGAGTTGCAGATTCTAAAGGTGAATATGTATATCCTGCTTCATTTCGTGGATTGAATAATATGATTTCAGTATCGGCTTTAGATACTGACGGAGAACTTGCAGTATTCAGCTCCAGCCAAGCCAGTAACAAAGAAGCTACAATGTCGGCTCCAGGATATAAAATTTTGAGTACTGTTCTTCAAGATTCAAACACAACAACACCGACTCTTGCAGAAAACAGCGGAACTTCAATGGCAACACCGTATGTATCAGGAGCAGTGGCTTTATTAGCCTCAATATATTCTGAAAGGACAGCCTATCAATTAAAAAACGCTTTACTCAGGAACAGTGCTGATCATAACGATACAAAACTTGACATCAAAGCTGCGATAGATTTTCAAGAACAACATCTCAATGACGAGGAAGTATTACCTTCAGAAGCAGGTTCAAACAGTTATGATGATTGGACAAAATACGAAGCGGTGCAACGAGAGACAAAAAGTAACAGTGGCAGCGGTGGAGGTTGTAACGGAACGATGATGAACATTTTTGCGTTAATAATTTTTGTACCGCTTGCAAAAAAATCATTAAGCTGATAAAATATATCAAGTAGTGTAAAGCAATATGTATTGCCGGTGTGGCTCAGGGGTAGAGCAGCGCACTCGTAATGCGCAGGTCAACAGTTCAAATCTGTTCACCGGCTCCAGAATATAACTCGGTGAAGACCGATTGAAAGTAGAAGTCCGCTTAAAAGGCGGATTTTTTGCAATTATTACTCCGATAAAGAATGACAAAAAACAACTAAAACCGATATACTACTGTAGAAAAAATTGTAGAAAAAATCTGGGGAAAAATTTTTCTACGGTCAGACAAGAAAGAAAGGTGCTTGCTAATGTTGACGGAATTACAGGTAAAAGCTGCGAAGCCTAAAGAAAAATATTACATGTTGCGAGATGACAGGGGACTAAATTTAAGAGTTGATCCTTCGGGACGAAAATACTGTATTTTCAGATATTAGGAAAATAAAAAAGAACGTCAGCTTTCGCTTGCCCCTTACCCTGAATTATCTCTCAAAGATGCACTGTTATAGTTAAAGCACTTGAAAATTCATGTTAAAATAAATAAATGAGTTATCCAGAA
>CALBPU010000133.1 GCA_937899395.1 uncultured Fretibacterium sp. | reverse complement strand
TTCTTGCTTTTTCGTGATTTCAATTTTGTTCAAGACATATCCGAGCAAAAAATATACCGTGAACCCCATGACAAAATAAAAATAAAAATTATTTATGACATATGTTGCAATCGTTCCATATTTTTCAGAGAAAACAGAAATAAGATTTACGGATTGAGGAAGAAAAAATGTAAAAATAAACGCAAGCATAAGAAAATATTTTGTGAGGAAATATGACTCAACGATTTTTTTCGTAAAAGGCAAGATCATATAAAGCCCCGTTATCATAAACAAAAACCATAAATGATAATGTCCCATTATAAAATGATCCAATGCCTTTATAATGTCTTTGTTCTCGACATAATGCTCAACAGCGTAAACGAATGACCAAAACAAAAACGCCGTAACAATTCTGAAAATATATTTGCTGAAAATTTTTTTGAGGGGAATATCTTTTTGAAGGAAGAGCGCGCCGCTTATCATTACGAAGCTTAGAAGTGCCAACCGAACTATACTGTCATAAAAATTAAATGTATTCCATGCAAAAGATTTTACGTCAGTTGTGTCCCAATTCTGCGCTGATAAATGCAAAATTACTACTGCAAAAGTCGCAAATACCCTTAAAAAATCAAAGTAATAGACTCTCTGCTCACTGCTCTCATGAATTATATTACTTGTCATTTGTTAAGCTCCTTTTTACGGAAATTTATTTTTGCTCGGAAATTTTTTCCCAACAAAATTATTATACATGAAAAATTTTTTGCTGGCTTTTTGCTATACTATGAAAAATGAAAAAGGGGTTTTTGAGTAATGTATTCGATAGAGGATTTTCAGTCTGTAAATTTGCCTGAAAAAATTATTATTACTCAACACAGCAGAAAAAGATTTGCAGAACGTCAAATTTTGATTTCAGATGTATGTACTGCGATTGATAACGGAGAAATTATTGAACAATATCCCAATGCTTTTCCGTTTCCGAGCTGTTTGATTTTAGGTCGAAAAGCTGACAAAAGAATACATATTGTTGCAAGCATTAATGAAGGAATGATGTATATTATAACGGCCTATGTTCCTGAATCCTATATGAAATGTATGAGATGTGGTGAAGAAGCATATAAAAGCAAAACAACAGAAGCTATTGAAATGGATTTTGGACTTTTAGTTATCAGGAATATTCCGTGTTACAAATGTAATGAATGCGACGAAATTTTTTATACCGGAGATGTTGCGTTAAATATTGAAAAAATTACGGAGAAGGTTAAGCAATTAACACAAGAAGTAATTATTATTGACTACATAAAAGCAGCATAAAATTTTATCCTCCATGAAAAATTTTTTCACGGGCTTTTTGTTATACTATTGCCGATTTTTTAGGAATAAATTTTAATTCGGAGGTAAAAAATTTTTATGGCAGATTTTGAAATCAAAGATATTAATCTCGCTGATTACGGTCAGAAAAAAATTGATTGGGCATGGCAATATATGCCTTCTCTTCAGTTCCTTTATAACAAATACAAAAGTTCTCAGCCCTTCAAAGGCACAATTATTGCTGCATGTCTTCACCTTGAAGCTAAAACAGCTAACCTCTTAATCACTTTAACAAAACTCGGTGCAACTGTTGCAGCTTGCGGAAGCAACCCCCTTTCAACTCAAGATGAAATTTGCGCAGCCCTTGCTAAAAACGGCGTTCATGTTTTCAGCCATAGAGGCATGACCACTGACGAATATTTTAATTATGTTCGTAAAGTCTTAAACTTCAAACCCAATGTCATTATTGATGACGGAGCTGATTTAGTCGCAACTGTTCATCAAGAATTTCCCGAACTTTTAACAAACATTCTCGGAGGCTCTGAAGAAACTACTTCGGGCGTTAAAAGATTAAAGGCTATGAGTTCTCAAGGCGTATTAAAATTTCCGATACTCGATGTTAATGACGCTCTGAGCAAATATTTATTTGATAATCGTTATGGAACAGGGCAATCAGTTTGGGACGGATTTATTCGCACTACAAATTTAGTTGTCGCAGGAAAAACTGTCGTAATTGCGGGGTACGGCTGGTGCGGAAGAGGTGCTGCAATGAGAGCCGCTGGTTTGGGAGCGCATGTAATAGTTACTGAAGTAGATTCTCATAAAGCATGTGAAGCTTTAATGGACGGTTTCAGAGTTATGAGCATGGAAAAAGCTGCTGAACTTGGCGATATATTTTTAACTTTCACGGGAAATATTCATGTAATCAGACGTGAACATTTTGAAAAAATGAAAAACGGTGTTGTATTAGGCAATGCAGGACACTTTGACGTTGAAATTTCAAAACCCGATTTATCTGCAATGTCCGACCATGTTGAAAAGTTACGCGACAATATCGACACTTATGTTATGAAAGACGGCCGAAGAATTAATCTCTTAGGTGAAGGGCGTTTAACGAATTTAGCATGTGCTGACGGACACCCGATTGAAATTATGGACTTGAGTTTTTCGTTACAGCTTGAAAGCGCATTACAGGTTTACTCACATAAACTTGAAGACAAAAAGCCGGGAATTTATCCTGTACCTTCTGAAATTGATAAGGCAGTAATGGAATCAAAGCTCGCTGCTCTTGGAATTGAAATTGATTCGATGACCGATGAACAGGTTGAATATATGAAGAGCTGGCAGGAATAATAAAGGAGAAAAAATTATGGCTACATTATTCAAAGATGTTTTTATAGTTGACGGTTCAAGAACAAAAGCTGAACGTGTTCATATTCTCGTTTCAAAAGGAAGAATTGCAGAGATTATTAACGCCGAAAAAAATCCTCCTTCAGCAGATAAAATTATTTCAGGAAGAGGAAAATTTGCGGTAATTCCCGGATTTGTAAATGCTCATACACATGCGGCAATGATTTTATTACGGGGTTTAGGTGAAGAAGCTCCGTTAATGGAATGGCTGCAAAATAAAATTTGGCCTGTCGAAGAAAAACTAACTCCCGAATATATTTATTGGGGAACTTTATCGGCAATGCTTGAGATGTTATCGACAGGGACAACATGTTTTGCTGATATGTATTTTGAGATGGAAAGAGTTGCTGAAGCAGTTTTGCAGGCAGGAATGAGAGCGGCACTTTCCAGAGGTATAACGGCAGGTGAACCGGGTAAAATTGATAAATCCGTAAAAAATAATTTGGAACTTGCTGAAAAATTTCATGGCCGTGAAGGTTTAATTACAGTCCAGCTTGGGCCTCATGCTCCTTATACTGTTCCTCTTGATGAAATGAAAAAAATTTCGGAAGCTGCAAAATCTCACGGACTTGGAGTTCATTTTCATTTTCTTGAGACTGAAGGTGAGTTAAATAATTTAGGAATGTCTCCTGAAAAATATTTGAGCGAAACAGGTTTGCTTTCGGTTCCTTATTTAACATTGGCTCATTCAGTTTGGCTTGATCCTGAAATTAATCTCGATTCACAAAATATTACACTCGTTCATAATCCTGCAAGCAACTTAAAACTCGGAAGCGGTGTTATGAAATTAAACGAATTTCTCGAAAAAGATTTCCCCGTAGCTTTAGGGACTGACGGAGCTTCAAGCAACAACCGCCTAGATATGTGGGAAGAAATGAGAACAACAGCGTTACTTCATAAGGGAGTTAATAGAGATCCTGTTTGTGTTTCAGCAAGCGAAGTTTTGAGAATGGCAACTTATGAAGGAGCTAAAGCCTACGGATTTTCGCAAAAAGGAATGCTTCAGGAAGGCTGGGTAGCTGATTTAGTTTTAGTAAATCTTGATAAGCCCCATTATATCGGAGTAAACGAGGAAAATTTAGCGGCTTATATTGTTTATGCCGGAAGTTCAGCAGATGTTGAGGGAACAATGGTAAATGGAAAATGGCTTTATCGTAAGGGCGAATTTCCGACGTTGGATCAGGAAGAAATTTTGCAGAAAGCACGTGAAGCCAGAGAAGCTATTACGAAATAATAAATCCCCCTTTAGTAGGGGGAAAATTTTTATTCGGCTTCAGCTTTTTTGAGCCAGTCTTTACCGTCAACAAATCTTGAAACTATAAATGACACTACATAATCTCCTGCTGCGTTAATCATTGTCGCAGGAGGATCAACTAAATTTCCAATAGCTACTAAAATCGGGAAAGCAAGTTCCATATGATCCGCAAAAAATATTGTGCAGATTATATACTCGCCGATATATCCGCCACCGGGAACTCCGCTCATTCCTACTGATGAAAATACCGCTACTAAAACTATTAAAGGTAAATCAGCGACTGTTAAAGGCTGTCCTAAAACTCCGAACACGAACGCAATTTTTAACACGCATGAAAAACATGAACCGTCCATGTGCATTGTAGCTCCTAAAGGTAACACTATATCGCTGACATCTTTTGAAATTCCGGTATCGGCTGCTGCTTCCATATTAGTGGGAATTGTTGCGACTGATGAACATGTACCAAGCGAAACTATTGCGGGCTTCAAAATATGAGCGAACATAACTTTGACACCCTGACTTCCTGCTCCTATCCATGCCATAATCGGGAATGCCGTAAAAATATAAATGAAGCACAAAGGATAATAAAGCAACAAAGCCCTTCCGTAATCGGCCGTAATTTGAGCACCGTAAGAAGCTACAAGATCAGCGAAAATTGCAAAGAATGCTATAGGAGCATAATAAGTTACAATATTCACGAACTTTAACATTACGTACGTTAAACTTTCGATGAATTTTTTCACAGGCTCACCTGCTTCACCGCTCAAATTTACTGCGAAACCAAACAGAACCGAGAACACTATCAACGGAAGCATTGCCCTTCTCGATAACAGGCTGACGAAATCTTCGACAGTGAAGAAATTTACGATCATTTGAGTCATTGTTGCATGTGTTCCGATTTCTTCATGAGCAACTGAAGTCCATGCGCTTGTTACAGGCGGGAAAGCAATTACGAGGAAGAAATATATTACGGCAGCAATCGCTCCAGTGATTACAAACGTAATAACGGTTGTCCACATTATACGGCCTGAACGATGAAGGTCTTTAGTTCCTGCGACAGCTCCCGAAATCGAAGCAAAAACCATCGGCACAACGATACAGAACATCATTCTGATGAAAATTGTTCCAAGAAATGAAATATTGCTTGCGAATGAAGGATAAACAAAGCCTGTTACAGCTCCTAAAATCATTGCGAGCAAAAGCACGACAAGGAAAAAATAATTTTTAGCTATTGATTTTTTTCTCATGAGAATATTAAAAAGCCTCCTGAAAAATTTTTTGTTCTATTATATTACTTTAGTAAAAATTTTTTCGTTTGAATTTCTTTTTGATATAATTTTTTAAGACACTATTAACTTAAAAATTCTAGGAGAACTACTTTTAATGACTGATATAGAAATAGTTGAGCTTGTTAATGAATGTTTACAGGATTATCCTTCAAATTTAACGAGGGTTGATGTGCTTAAAAGGGATTTAGAAGTATTGAGGATGCAAACAGATGTTAAAGTTCAAAATTATGTAAAGGTTTATCAGAGTAATAAAGACAGAACACCTACAGATCCTGTATCAGAGTACGTACAAAAAATCGAGAAGCTTGAAAAAGAAATTGAAAGATTAAAACGTATCACGGAGCCATTAACAAGAATGATTCAAGACCTTAAAAGCCCATATTCATTAGAAGCGTCATTAAATTCGGATTTCATAAAAATTTTAGGGCTGCATTTTTTCGGGCGTAATCCTTTGCCGATTATATTAAGTTCAACGGGGTGGAGCAGAGCAAGTTTCTTCAGGAAGAAAAAGCAATTAATTAATCTTGCAAGAAGTTATCTAGGATACTAATTTTAGGCTATTATTTAAGACGTTGAGGCTTTAGCTGTCAACGCCCTGTAGGAGTTAGCGTAACGGAAAATTTTTATCTACCTAAATAATTTTTTGCTTCTGCTTCCTTCAAAATTTCCGCAACATCATCATCAAGATTTAACATTGCGTACGAAAAAGCATTCATTCCTTTTTTATCCTCGATGTTAATATCGGCTCCATTGTCGATTAAGAATTTTATTATGTTGAGCTGTGCTTCACGTCTTGAAGTTGCGTAAAGAACCGCAAGAGCTAACCAAGCTCCCCAGCCTTTAGCCCTGAATGCTCCCGTGCGTATCAATGCCGACATAACAAAATCTGAGCTTCTGTCTTTTCCCGCTATTGCCCACATTAAAGCCGTCATGCCTTTGTTATCTTGAATATTCGGATCTGCTCCAAACTCTATTAAGCTCTCTATTATTCCATCTTCACTTCCTCCGTCAATCACTGCTAACATTAAAGCTGTCCTGCCTTCAATGTCTTTGATATTCGGATTGGCTCCGTGCGACAAAATCACTCTTAAAATTTCATTGCCTGTTAATACTGAATATACTAATGATGTTCTTCCTTTATTGTCTTGAAAATTCGGGTTAGCTCCATATTCCAAAAGTATTTTCGCAACATCGGGTCTGTTCATTGATACAGCAAGATTAAGAGGAGTAGTTACGGCTCCATCATCAAACATAAAAATTTCATTTACATCTGCTCTGCACTTAACCAAAAATTTTATCATTAAGACATCAGAGTTTTCTTTTAGATCGAACATTGCGAGATATAAAGGACTTTGACCAAAAGAATTTTTCCTGTTAATATTCGCTCCGTTTTTCAACAAAATTGTTATAAGCCTTATATTTTTTTCACGCACCGCTAACAACATTGCGTCAGAATAATCTGCGTCTTCTTTTACCAAAATTCTTATTATCTCGGGATCAATTTCAAATTCCTCGTTCATAAACATTAATGCAGCATAAGTGAGAGCGTTATAACCTGCACTCATTTTTACATTAACATCTGCTCCAAGCTCTATTAACCATTTTAGAGGCTCAATTTTATTTTCGTTCACTGCACATAACAAAGCTGTATGATCTTGACTGTCTCTTGCGTTAATATCACCTCCACAATCTACAATTAATTCGGCTAATTCTCTTTTATCGTATATGACAGCAGAAAATAATAAAGAAATATAATCAGCTCCGTTATCTATTAAAAATTCCATTGCTTTTTTGTTTTCATACATGGCCGCAGCTGAAAGAGGAGTTATCCTAACTTTCTGCATTAAAGCAGGTTCATTTATATCAGCTCCGAAATTTAACGCCTCTTCAATCTTTTTAACGCTTCCTTTTGCACATAGCCTCAAAAATCTTTCTTGTTCTGTTAATCGTCTTCCCAAAATATTTTTAACCTCTCTCAAAAAATTCATGTGCTTTATTTACTATATCATTAATATCAAACTTCAATTTCGTTTCACTATGTTTTACATGGCATAAAAATTCCGTGTTGCCTTCAGCTCCTCTTATCGGTGAATGAGTTAGTCCTAAGACTGAAAATTTTGTTTCGTCATTTATAAAGCTCAAAATATTCTCAAGTACTTCAACGTGAATTGCTTTATCTTTTATGACACCGTTTGAAATTTTTTCACGCCCTGCTTCAAATTGAGGTTTGATTAAAACTACTGCTTCATCTTCAACAACTTCATCAATTACAGGCAAAATTAATTTCAACGATATAAACGAAACATCACAGCCTGCAAAATTTATGACATCAGGAAAATTTTCACGAGTTAAATATCTCGCGTTCGTCCTATCCATAACAATCACTCTTGAATCGCTCGCAAGCCTCCATATTAATTGCCCGTATCCTACATCAATCGCGTAAATTTTTGAAGCTCCCTTTGACAACATAACATCAGTAAAGCCTCCTGTTGAAGCTCCGAAATCAGCGCAGATTTTTCCGTTAATATCAATGTCAAAAACTTCAAATGCTCGCAATAATTTTTTCGCTCCTCTTCCTGCCCATTGAGAAACGTCATCAAGAGTTATATTTGCGGAATGTTCAAACATTGAGCCCGATTTTGTTACAACCTGACCGTTCACTCTGACCTTTCCGGCCATGATTAAAGCCTGAGCTTTGTTTCGGGTTTCAACAAGTCCAAGCTCAGGCAACAATTTATCAAGGCGTTCTTTAACTTTCATTTCTGCATTGTTTCAAAATATTTTCAGCGGTTAAACCGTAAAGTTCTCTTTGTTCGGATTGGGTTGCATGTTTGACGCATACATCAGGAATTCCGAACCTTAAAACTTTAGCACCGAAATTCTTTTCAGCAGCCCTTGAGCTTACAGCCTCTCCTAATCCTCCGGCCATGTAACTCTCTTCAACGACACAAACAATTTCGTAATTTCTCAAAATTTCATCGAGAGTTTCAAGGTCAAGAGGTTTTATCCTTCTCACATCATAGACAGCAGGTTTTTCGAGCGCAAGTTCCCTTGTCTCTAACATCGTATTAACTGAAGCTCCGTAACCTAACAAAGCGATTTTACTTCCGTCAAATAATTTCGCAATTCCGTTTTTGATTTCGAGAGTTTCAAAATTTTTGTCAGGTATTGCGCCTCTGGGATAACGAATTAATGTTGGAGCGTTACGTTTTGAGGCATATAACATAGCTTCTCTCAATGAATTTTCATCGGACGGAGCAAAAATTTCCAAATTCGGAATTGCCCTGCCCCACGAAATATCCAAAAGTCCCTGATGAGTATCGCCGTCAGAACCTGCTAATCCTGCCCTGTCAACCATTAATACAACAGGAAGATTTTGCAATGCTATATCGTGCATTAACTGATCCATTGCCCTTTGCAAAAATGTTGAGTAAATGAAAACCCATGGCTTCATTCCTCCTGCTGCAAGTCCAGCCGCCATTGTTAGCATGTGGCTTTCAGTTATTCCGACATCAAAAAATCTTTCAGGAAATTTTTTCGCAAAATTTTCGAGTTTAACTCCCGTTATCATTGCCGCTGTGAAACATATAATCCTGTTATCTTTTTCAGCAAATTCTTCAATGATATTTGAAGCTGCTTCACTCCATGTTCGTAATTTTTTTGTACCCATTGGAGAAAGCTGATGATATTTCGTCGGGTTTTCTTCAGCCTCAGGAAGTCCTTTTCCCTTTATTGTGTTGAAGTGCAATAAAACAGGTCTGTAATAATTTTTCGCAAGCTCCAAAACCTTTTCTGCGTTTTTAATGTCATGGCCGTCAAAAGGCCCCCAATAATTTATATCAAGTTCATCAAAAATATTACTGGGTTTCATTATGAATTTGAAAATATCCCGGAATTTTTCAAAGAACGGGCTGTATTTAACGCCTGCTTTTTTTCGGATTGAATTTTTTATGCTCCTGTAAAAAGTATTCGCCGAAAGTCCTGCTAAAACCGTAGAGAAACCTCCTACACGATTGCTTATCGAATGTCTGTTATCGTTGAGAATGATAATAATTTTCGTGTTAGTTTCGTGAATATAATTTAATGCTTCAAGAGCAAGACCGTTAATTAACGAAGCGTCCCCTATGAATGCTATAACGTGCCTGTCCTCATGTAACAAATCTCTTGCCTTAGCATAACCTAAAGCCGCCGAAATTGAAGTGCTGCTGTGCCCTGTGTTGAAATGGTCATAAGGGCTTTCATTCCTTCTGGGAAAACCTGATATTCCGTCCTTTAACCTTAAAGTATGAAATTTATCAAACCTGTCAGTTAAAATTTTGTACGGATAAGATTGATGTCCGACATCAAAAATTATTTTGTCATTAAGGGGATTGAATTTCCTTAACATTGCTATAGTTAATTCAACAGCTCCTAACGACGAACCTAAATGACCTCCGTTTTTTGTCACGGTGTCCACAATAAATGCCCGAACTTCATCGGCAAGCACGGGCAAATCTTTTTCATCTATCCGCAATAAATCTTCACGTGAAAAACCTTGCTTTAAGAATTTCATATCAAAAATTATTCAAATCTCCTAAACTCATACGCTGCAAACTGCGCTATTAATTGCAAAGACGCAAGCTGTGAACGATTGAGAGCCGCTGTCCCTCCTTGACCTGAACCCAAAGCAATAAATCCTTCCAAAGAATTATCATCGCAAATCGGGAAAATATATTTCATTGATGACGATTTCAAAATATCTTTCCACGGACAGCCTGCTAAACCCCAGCCTACGAAAATCGAATCGGGAGTTTTTTCAGAGAGATCATAAATAGCATCGCTGATTTTTTCGTTCGATACAGCTCCGCCGGGTGAAGGTGCTAAAGTCGGATCTGATTTAACTTTGAAATGCCCCGTACGATGTTCTGAAATCGTGTAGCCTTTACGTGATTTATTCCATGAGGCTAACAAACAGTTTTGCATTCTGCTTTGTTCAAGGAAAATATCAACGAGCAGTGAGAAAAATTTTGCTTTATCCCCTGAAGTCCTTAAAACTTTGAGGACATTCGAGAGAGATAAGACCGTAAATTCTCCTGTCGAAATATTTGCTTCGGCTTGGAGTGATTGCTGCCTCAAATTATTAATCGCCAATGCCCTTACCGCTAAATTTCCGAGAAGCTCAAGGAAGTTCATTGTCTGATTGTCTGGAAGTTCATCCCATTTCATCAAACAGAATAATCTCGAATTACCTTCAGCAATGGGCAAAACAATTTCAAAAGGCGAATCATTTTTCGTTATAACGGGAGTTGGAGGAAGAATTTGAGATGAATATAAACCTTTACGTTCGGGAATGTTATCGGCCTCACCGTTAAACACAGTCAAATAATTTCCTTCGTCTCTCAAAATTACGATTGATTTCGGGAATAAACTTTCCTGTAAAACATCAGAAAGGAAAGAAGCGAAATATTGAAGAGGCATCGGTTCAAAGATTGAAGCGAGAGTGTTTTTTGTTGCCAAAATCATATAAGAAAGACGGGATAATTTTTTCTCGGTATCTGAAATTTTTTTGAATGTCTGCCACAATCTTATTAAACCCGCGTAAGGTTTTAATTCGTTAATAAGCTCTTGAGAATTTGAAATTTTATCCTTGAGCAAAATATAAATTTCCCATTGTTCACCCCTAATTCTGACAACGCCCGGCCATGCTTCAGAGCCTTCAGAGAAATTAAGTTCGTAAGCTTCTTTGACTACTCCCGAAGAAAAATTTTTCGTAACGTCATCGTCAATAGTTAAACGTTCGGGAACAATTCCTGCTGCATCAATAACGTTAAGGACATTGAGATTTCCTTTTTCAACGACGAGAGCCTGAAGTCCTTTTTCGTTGAGGAAGTCCGTTAAACTTTTCAAAGCTCCTCCGTTTACGAGGAAATCTATTTCGTTGTAAAGTTCGTTAATATTTTTTGACATTTGAGATTTTGCACCGATGCAAAAAACATAATAATACATAACATTTATTATATTTTCCTTACTGCTTCATCGAACCCGATACTCTGATTTCTCAGTGTATCGTTTGTATAGTTCTTCACAGTCATTACTGGGGCATCGAATCCCCTTAGAGTTAGGCTATTCAGCTAATCTCTCTAAGTTCAAAGCTGCGTTGAAATCCCTGTCGATTATCATTCCGCATTCAGGACACTTATATATTCGTTCTGACAGCTTCAAATCCTTTTTCACATAGCCGCAATTTGAACACGTTTTTGAACTTGGATAAAATCTATCAGCAAATTGAATTTTTATTCCGTTTTCGTCTGCTTTACGTTCAATCAGCATTCGCAGCAAATATAAATTCTGTTCTGCTATAGCTCTTGCTAAATGACGATTTTTCATCATTCCTTGTATGTTCAAATCTTCAAGCACTATGACTGAAGGTTTCATATTCACGATTTTTCGTGCTGTCTGCTGAATGTATTCATGCCTTTTGCGCTTTATTCTGCCGTAAATGTTCTGCACCTTGTACTTCTCTTTCAAATAATTTTTCGAGCCTTTTTGTTTTCTCGATAATTTCCTTTGATGAT
>CALBPU010000132.1 GCA_937899395.1 uncultured Fretibacterium sp. | reverse complement strand
AGCCGGAGTATATAAATAAATGTATTCCGGCTTTTTGAGGTAATGAAAATGAGTGAAGAGAAATTTTATTTTCAGACTGAAGCAGCGGAACTCTTAAAAATGATGATCAGTTCGGTATATTCAAACCGTGATATATTTTTAAGGGAGTTAATATCAAACGCTTCTGACGCATTGGATAAAAGACGTATAGAGACATTAAAAAATTCAGAGCTTGCTGAAAACACGAACCCTGAAATAAAAATTGAAATCAATTCCGACAAAAAAACTTTATCAGTAAGTGATAACGGAATAGGAATGACTAAGGACGAACTCATAAAATATTTGGGAACGATAGCTAAGTCAGGAACGAAAGAATTTTTACAGGCCGTTAAAAATGACGCAAACTCTCAACAGGAATTAATCGGTCAGTTCGGAGTAGGTTTTTATTCGGTGTTCATGGTAGCTGAAAAAGTAGAAGTCATAACACGGAAGCTCGGTACTAATGAGACCTTCAAATTTACGTCGGACGGAACAGGCTCCTATACAATCGAAGACGCTGAACAGAGAAATGAATGCGGAACAACCGTAACACTATACATAAAAGAAAACAAGGAAGACACTGAAGCTAAAAATTATCTTGAAGAATGGACAATCAGAGATATAATCACGAAATATTCGGATTTTATTTCATGGCCGATAATATTCAAGGATAAGACAGTAAATTCGCAAAAAGCAATTTGGCAAAGACCCGAAAAAGAAATTACCGAAGAAGAATACAAAGAATTTTATAAGCATTTAACACACGATTGGCGAGATCCTTTAACTCACATAAAAATTAACGCTGAAGGTTCAACGAATTTTAAGGGATTAATATTTATTCCGTCTGAGGCACCGTTAGAATTATTTATGGATCCTGACGCAGGAGGAATAAGTTTATATATTAACCGTGTCTTTATAATGAACGACTGCAAAGTATTAATGCCTCAATATTTGAGATTTATAAGGGGAGTTATAGATTCGGAGGATTTACCGTTAAATATTTCCCGTGAGATTTTGCAGGAAGAACCGATTATCAAAGTTATCAGGAAAAGCACGCAGCGGAAAATTTTTAACGAGTTCAAAAAACTTTTAGAGAAAGACCGCGAAAAATATATAAAACTCTGGACAACTTTCGGAAAAATTCTCAAAGAAGGAATTGTTCAGGACTATGAGCACGCTAAAAATATTTTTGACATTTCATTATTCCGAACTACCAACAGCGACGAATGGACGACATTATCGGAATATGAAACACGAATGAAACCGGGACAGGAAGGAATATATTGCTTAGCAGGACGGGACAATATCGAGGCGTTAAAAGCTTCACCTAAGTTAGAGCCGTTTATAAACAAAGGTTATGAAGTTTTGTTAATGACCGATCCTGTTGATGATGTAATATTATCTCAAGCTGGATTTATATTGCCTGCCGAAGCCAAAAAACTGCTGAATATTTCAGATGATAACGTGAGTGCCGAGACTGAAGACGAGAAAAAGGAAATCGAGAAAAAAATTAAAGCACTTAATGAAGATTTTGAGCCGTTGAAGAAAAAAGCTCTCGAAATATTTTCCGAAAAACTCAGCGATGTAAAACTGTCATTTTCATTAACAAATTCTCCCGCATGTTTAAGGGGCGGAATGTCGTTGCAAATGGAAAAAATGATGCAGGCTATGGGTCAAACGATGCCGGCACAAAAGAGAATTTTGGAATTCAACGCCGAACACCCCGTAATCAAGAAATTAATTTCACTTGCAAAAAATAATGACGAAAAAGTTACGGATATGCTAAAAATTTTGTATGACCAATCAATGATACTGGAAGGAACGATACCTGATAATCCGTCAGAATTTGTGAAGCGCATTGATGATTTAATGTCGCTTATACCGGGTGAATAAGAGATGCCGTTTTTACGAGCAGCCCTGCTGAAGCAAAAAGCCCTTCAAGAGCCTCAACTGAAACAGGAACGAAAACAGGAGGAAATTTTAGAGCCTGTTAAAATTCCTGTTGCTGTTGAAGTTGAACAAGAGCCTGAAGAGCTGGAAGAAAAAGCCGAAATAAATATTCAAGCCCTTCACAGACTGATAGATGAAAAAGTAGAGAGGCTGGAAGAGCAAGAGCCGGAAGAATCTTCAGAACCCGAAATAATTGAAACT
>CALBPU010000131.1 GCA_937899395.1 uncultured Fretibacterium sp. | reverse complement strand
CGATAGCGTTTAACTTTTCAGCGTCGAATGTAACCTTGACTGTTAAGGGGCCGTTATAGCCGTAAGATGTAGCGCTATATTCCCCTGCTGTGAAACTTATCGGGGCGTTATCACTAGTTTTTTTTTCCCCGCGAGCTTCTGCCAAAGCCTTTTCGACTGCTTCAGCAATTCCGTTGCGAGACATTGTTGCGTTGCTTACTGCGTCAATGTTACCGTCAGTGCGTCCGATTAATGCCTTTGAATATGTCTCAAAATTCATGACACCAAAGGGCACTTCTTCGGGAGCATCAATTTCAACGGCTGTGATAGCGTTCTCATCAACCGTAACTTTGACTTTCACGGGCGATGTTTCGCTGTAACCTTTTCCCGTTCCTTCATAAGTACCGGGAGTGAAAGCCGCAAATGCACACGATGAAACTAAAACAAGGCTTAAGGCCATTACTGAACTACAAAACTTTTTCATAAATATATCCCTTCAATCTATAAAAATTTTTGAATATGTAAATAATATAATATAAAAAATTTTTTTTGACAATGGAGTTTTTATTTATTATGGAAAGCGAAAAAATTTATGAACGAATTCAAAATGCAAAATTAAAAGCTAATCGAAATGACAAAATATTTTTTACGGCAGTCAGCAAAACTCGAACGGTTGATGAAATGAAAGAGGCTGAAAAAATTTCATGGGTTGATTTTTTCGGTGAGAATAGAGTTCAGGAAGCCGAGCAAAAAAAATGGCCCTCTAAAATTTCGTGGCGTTTAATCGGTCATCTTCAAAATAATAAAGCTAGAAAAGCTGTTGAAATTTTTGATTATATTGACAGTGTTGATTCGGTCGAGTTAGCTTTGAGGTTAAACAGAATTTCAGGTGAACTTAACAAAATCATGCCCGTGTTAATCGAAGTCAATACTTCAGGTGAAGAAAGCAAAACAGGAATTGCTCCCGAAAAATTTTCGGAATTACTTGACGTTACAGCTCAACAAAAAAATTTGCGTCTTGACGGTTTAATGACAGTAGGCCCGCTTACAAATGATGAATATAAAATCAGAAAATCTTTTGCAGCATTAAGAGAACTTTGTGAAGGTGCAAGAATTTCGACAGGATTAAAAATGCCTGTTTTATCAATGGGAATGAGCGACGATTTTGAAGAGGCGATTTTAGAAGGAAGTACAATGATTAGAATAGGCACTCTGTTATTCGGCGCACGAATTTATCATCAAAATTAACTAAAAAATAAAATTTCGTGATATATTAAGAGCAAATATTATACAGAAAAATTTTACAGGAGGGTTTTACTCTTGAACTTTATGAAATTCTTTGGATTTGAGAATGACGAAGACGATTATGACGACCACGACGACTACACCGATGACAGACGCAGCGAAAAAAGAACACAGCCCGGCAAGCGTGGAAGCTCATCACGTTCGGGAAGTTCAAATGCAGGCGGGAAAATAATAATTTATAACGGAATTGCTGATGACAGCGACAAAAGAAGATTGCGTGAAGCTTTTGACAACGGCGCAATGATTTTGATAGACCTTCATAATCTGGATCAAAGAGATTTTGAGGAGAAAGGGAAAGATTTTATAACGTTCATGGGCGGAATTGCATTCGGACGTAATGGCGATGTTAAATTCATTGAACCGTCTCAATATTTAATGACACCTCGTTCTGATATGTATGAAATCTGGCCGGAGGAGAGTGATGCGGAATGAGCGATTTACTCACAGCTAAAGATGTTGAAGTAAAAGTTTTCAAGAAAGTTCGTTTCGGAGGATATTCGGTTCCTGAAGTAGAGGATTTTTTGAATCAGGTTGCCGATGATTTTGAGGCTTATGCAATCCAACTTGACGAAAAAGAAACTAGAATACAAGAGCTTGAATCATTCGTTAAAAAACAAGAAGGAATGACCGACGCAATTAAGGACGCATTGATTCAGGCACGTAGAGCGGCTCAGGATATGGAGGATAAAGCAAAGGAAAACGCCGAAAAAATTATTGCCGAAGCAAAAGCTGAAGCTGAAAAACATATTTCCGAAGCTGACGGAAAAGTTCAGGAACAAATCGAAGAAGCCGACAGAAAAGCCGCTGATATTACCGCAAAAGCTAAAGCATCAGCAGATGAGATGATTAAGAACTCACAGGATAAACGGGCAAAGGCTGAACTTTCACGAGCAAATATCGAACAGGCACTTGAAGCTCAAAGAGGAGTAACCAATATGACAAACGAACTCCTTAAGAAAAATGCAGGTTCGGTAAAGATATGTGTCGTTGGAAGGATCCATCCGATAAAAAATGTTGATTTAGCAATATCCTTAATGGCGGAATTGACTGGTAGAGTGGAGCTGGACATATATGGGAATCCTGAGGTCGCCGAATATGCGGGCAGGTGTCAACAAATTGCGAATAAGATGCCGGAAAATATCGTAATAAGATTTTGCGGGAATATTGAACACGATCAGATTCAGCAGATTATTTCAGAGCATCATCTTCTACTGTCACCCACACAAAGCGAGAATTTTGGTCAGGCGATTGTGGAGGCTTTGCTAAGCAACCGTCCCGTGGTAATTAGTGATCGAACACCTTGGCATGGTTTAGAGAAAGCAAATGCAGGTGCTGATATTATTGAAATAGGTATACCGTTTTCTGATCCACTTGCAGACGGTAAAGTTATACAGGCATCGAGCAGTGCTGCTATCAAAAATCGTATAACTGTTCGTGCTGTTGTAAATATTATTAAAGAACTCAGACAAAAAACGCAAGTACCGCTTATTGGTATGGGTTATATAAATAATCTTATCAGCTATGGTTACAGATATGGTGATGATTATAATGGTTTTGAGCGTTTTGTAACAGAGGCAAAAATTGCAGGAATGGACGGTTTAATAATTCCTGATGTTCCTCATGAAGAATCTGGACATATGCGCGAAATTTGCATGCGTAAAAGTATGCACTTAATTGAATTTATTACACCATTGACTACGACTGAACGAATGGAACAGACTTGTAAAGAAGCAACTGGCTTTGTTTATTGTGTGTCAAATACAGGTGTGACTGGTGTCAAAGAGCTTGATTATGAGCAAATCGGAAATGTTGCGACAGCAGCACGAGAGTTTACTAAAGCAGCAATGATGGTTGGATTTGGAATAGGTTCACCAGAAGCAGCGGTCAAGGCTGCAGCTAAGGTAGACGGTGTAATTGTCGGATCTGCTGTAGTGAAGCGCCTTATGGAAGGCAATTTCAATGAGGCAATGCAATTTATAAAATCTTTAAGGAATGCGCTTG
>CALBPU010000130.1 GCA_937899395.1 uncultured Fretibacterium sp. | reverse complement strand
CAGGAAGATAATTGCGTGATGCTGTTGCTCCCGTGCAGGTAATCACTACAGGCTCACCGCTCTCAAAAGACATCCCTACAGCCATATACGCAGCTCCGCGTTCATCAACTGCGGAATACATCTCGAAGCTGCCGTCATGCTGGAGAGACGCCACAAAGCTCAGATTTGTGGTGCCTGGTGATGCTATGACCTTTTTTATTCCGTGAGCTTTGAGGAGTGATACAAGTATCTGTACGTTCCTCTCGTTAGAATACTGGAAACCCATTAATATCTTTATCCTTTCATTGTTTATATTTTGTGGTGCCTGGTGATGCTATGACCTTTTTTATTCCGTGAGCCTTGAGGAAGGTAAATGCATTTGCCGTTCTGGATTTCTATAATTGTATCACAGACGGACATATAACCCTATGCTAATGACAAGCAACAAACCCTCCAGATTTACAGGAGGGCTTGTAAATCATTCTTCAGTTTTTGCTGTCATCCTGTCCATTAGAACAGGTGAAAGTACTCCAAGAACGCATAACACAATCAAGACCCAGCAGACAGGAGTCGAAAATAATATCCGCGGGTCTCCTCCTGAAAGCAATAACGATCTCCTGAGTCCCTTTTCTCCAATAGGGCCAAGTATCAGCGCAAGAACTATTGCTGCATTGTTCAGCCCAAATTTTCTTGCAAGCCACCCTATAATTCCGAAGATAAGCATTATCACAACATCAACAAAATTTTGATGAATAGCAAATGAACCTACAACACATAATATCGTCACTGAAGGAATCAATATCGCATCAGATAATCTCGCAATATGTGCAAAACCTCTGCACCCTAAAAGTCCTATTCCAAGCATGAAGAACTGAATCAGCACAAATCCTGCAAAAAATGTGTACGTCATTTTTGCTGTCTCGCCAACAAAAAGATTCGGCCCAGGCGTTAATCCTTGAATTATTAATCCTCCCATTAAAACTGCTGTAACACTTTCACCGGGTATTCCAAGAGTGAGCATAGGAATTAATGAGCCTCCCGTTACTGCGTTGTTAGCAGCCTCGCTTCCTGCAACTCCTTCGTAGCTTCCGTGTCCGAATAATTCTTTATGTTTCGAGAATTGGCGAGCTGTATTATAGCCCATGAAACAAGCTATTGAAGCTCCTGCTCCGGGCAAAATTCCAACTAAGTTTCCGATTATCCATGAACGTCCGATTGTCGGTGCAATTTCTTTGAGTTCGGATTTCGTTAATAACATTCTGTCGTTAAATTGGGTTGCTCTTGCACGCTGTTTAATTTTCGCTTCTGCCAAAATTAATGCCTGACTCATTGAGAACAATCCGATTAAAGCGCATGTAACGTTAATTCCTTCATATAAGGACGATTGACCGAACATGAAACGCTTCACACCCTGCATAGGATCCATTCCTATTGTCGAAAGCAAAAGACCTAATGCACCGCTCATTAATCCTTTAACCATTGATTTTGATGAAACACCCGCAATAATTGTTAAACCGAAAATTGAAAGCCAAAAATATTCAGGCGAACCGAATTTCATTGCAAGCTGTCCCAAAATCGGTGCAAAGAAATATAACGATATACATGAAAGCAATCCTCCGAAGAATGACGCTATACAAGCCGTGCCTAATGCTTTTCCGGCCTGTCCTTTTAATGTCATCTGATAACCTTCGATAGCTGTAGCAGCACTCGCAGGAGTTCCAGGAGTGTGAATCAAAATCGCCGCTATTGAGCCTCCGAATATAGCTCCGCAATAAATTGCCCCTAACATAATCATTCCTGTTGAAGCGTCCATTGAGAATGTCATCGGAAGAAGTAAAGCAACTCCCATAGCTGCTGAAAGTCCGGGTAAACAACCTATAACTATTCCGATTGTAACTCCTACAGCCATTGCAAGAATGTTTACAGGATAAAGAGCATGAACAAAACCGTTGCCCATTAATGATAAAGTCTCTAACATTTTCAGCTATCCTTTCTACATGAATTGACTCAGCCAAGGAATATTTTCATCGATAAATTCAAGAAACGGCAGAGGTAAACTGTTTCCAGTCGGCAGGTTGACCTCAAGGAACAACGTAAAAGCGCAATAAACCAGAGCTATAATAGCGATTTCAGCAAGAATAATCTGCCAAATTTTTACACGCAAAAATAATAAACTCACGGCCATGAATACGACGCTTGAAATATAAAATCCCACGTGAGGCATCGCAACAAGATACAATACTATCATTATGAACAGCGTGAAGAATTGCGACGGAATGAAATTTTTGAAATCTTCAAGTCCGCTTTCAACTCCGAAACGAAATGCTGAAATTATCATGTTGATAATATGCAGAGTTGTTAAACCGGCTAATAACGCAATTATACAAAGAGGATAAATTTGCGCAGCTTCGGGAAGTTTCAGCGTCATGCTGAGGAAGAAGGCGCATACAGCATACATCGCCAAGCACACGCCTATATCAGTTTTTTTCATTTTCATGATTGATTTTTACTCCCAAAGTTTTGAGACTTCATTGACGCAAAATTCATATTGCTGATTAATTAACTTTCCTGTTTCTTCAGCATTCATAAATACTGTAGTAACACCTGCTTTTTCAGCAGCAGCTATATATTCAGGGTCTTCCATTGCGGCCTTGAAAGCTTCTTCATAGAATTTAATCGCGTCTGCCGAAGTTCCTTTGGGTGCAACAATAGCTCTTGCGCTTCCGTACCATTTGTCATAATAACCAAGTTCACCGAGTGTCGGGACATCAGGTAATGAAGGCATACGTTTTTCAGAGAATACTCCCAAAATTTTAACTTCAGTCATCATTGCAGCAATGTCCGCTTCTTTAGCGACTGAAAAATCAACTTCGCCCTGACGTAATGCAAGCAACTGATCCGCAGTTCCGCCATAAGGTATTGCCATATAGGTAAAGCCTGCTGATTTTGCAAGAAGTTCTGAACCGATATGATTTGAAGCTTTCATTCCGTTAGTTGAGGCTTTAAGTTTTGAAGGATTTTCTTTTGCGAATTTAACAAGCTCATCGAGGGTGTTAAAAGGGCTGTCCTTTCCAACTAATACGATTGAAGTTTCGTTGACGTGATTGCAGATAGGAATAAAATCATCAATCTTATAATCTCCAAGTTCTTCGACGATGTTTGAGCAAAGCGTCGGAAGATTTACAAAGCCGATTGTATAACCGTCGGGTCTTGCGTGAGACAAAGCTGTCCAGCCGATTGAGCCTGAACCGCCTTCGAGGTTATTGATTACAAGAGTTTTGCCGATTTTGTCAGTGGCAAATTTTGAGAGAACTCTTGCTGTGTTGTCAGTGCCGCTTCCTGCTTTGTAGGCAACGATGACATTAATATTTTTCTTCGGTGCCCAAGCATAAGCTGAGACAGACAACAGACATAAAACGATAACGAGCGCTGAAAAAATAAATTTTTTCATAAAAAATCACCTCATAATTCAAAATAAAAAATTGACTTGTGTAATTATAGACTGCAAAAAATTCAAAAACAACGTTAAAATATTCTATAAATTTTTTTATGGAGGAAAAATTTTCATGAACGAAATTATTAAGGCTATGAAAGAAAGAAGAAGCATCAGGAAATTCAAAGCAGAAATTCCAGATAAGAAAGACATTGACGCAATCATTGAAGCCGGACTTTATGCGGCAAACGGAAAGGCTCATCAGGAATCAATAATTATTGCTGTAACAAACAAAGAACTTCGGGACAAAATTTCAAAGGACAACTGCAAAATCGGAGGCTGGGACGAAAAATTTGATCCGTTTTACGGTGCTCCCGTAATTTTGATTGTACTCGATGAAAAAGATTGGCCTAATCATGTTTATGACGGAAGCCTTGTTATAGGCAACATGATGTTGGCGGCTCATTCATTAGGATTGGGAAGCATTTGGATTCACAGAGCAAGAGAAGAATTTGAAACGGACTTTTACAAAAAGCTCTTGAAGGATTTAGGGATTGAGGGCGAATATGTAGGAGTTGGGCATTGTGCAATCGGATATATTGACGGTGAAGCACCTGAAGCAGCTCCGAGAAAAAGCGGAAGAGTTTATTACGTCTGAGGCAAAAATTTAATGCTTACAGTTAATCTCGGTAACGAGCTTGAAAAAAGACTCAGCGGTATTTCTAAGCGAACGGGACGCTCAAAAAATTTTTATGTTCGTCAAGCTGTTGAACAACATGTTGAAGACCTTGAAAATTATTACATGGCTTTAGACGCATGGACTGAATATAAAAATTCAGGGCAAAATTCATTAACACTTAAAGAGGTAAGTAAGCATCTTGGGCTGGACGATAACATTGACACCGAAGGCTGAAGATGATTTAAGTCGTCTTGAAAAGCGTACAGCTATCCGTATACGGAATGCACTGGAAAATATTGAGATATTGGATAATCCTCGACAAAAAGGAAAGGCATTAACAGGGCCGCTAGGTGATTTCTGGTGCTACCGTATCGGAGATTATCGTGTACTTTGTCATATTGAGGATAAGGAAGTTATTGTTCTCGTTGTTAGAATTGCACATCGTAGAGAAGTTTACAGGAAGAAAAAAAGGAGTTAAAAATCATGGGAGTATTAAAACATTACAAAGAACTTTTACCTATTACAAACGCAACACCTGATGTAAATCTTGAAGAAGGTTCAACGCCGTTAATTTATTTACCGAGAGTAAGTGAAAGGCTCGGAATAAAATTATACGGAAAATTTGAAGGCTGTAATCCTTCAGGTTCGTTCAAAGACAGAGGAATGGTTTTAGCGGTGGCTAAGGCTCTTGAAGAAGGTAAGCGTGCGATAATTTGTGCTTCAACAGGTAACACTTCAGCAAGTGCTGCGGCTTATGCTGCTTCACAAGGTATACCGTGTTTCGTTTTGTTGCCTGCCGGAAAAGTTGCGTTGGGAAAATTGGCACAGGCTTTAATGTACGGAGCGAAAGTTATAGCGGTAAAGGGAAATTTTGACAGAGCTTTGGAACTTGCAAGAGAAGGAGCAGAAAAAACAGGCTGCGCAATGGTAAATTCTGTTAATCCTTACAGGCTTATAGGTCAACGTTCAGGAGCATGGGAAATTTGCGATATTTTAGGGAAGGCTCCCGATTGGCATGCAATACCCGTAGGCAATGCAGGAAATATTAGCGCATATTGGGCAGGTTACAACGAATATTTCAAACTCGGAAAAATTAAAATGCTTCCTCGAATGATGGGATTTCAGGCTGAAGGAGCTGCTCCACTCGTAACAAATAAACCTTGTCCCAATCCTGAGACAATAGCAACGGCAATTAGAATAGGCAATCCCGTTAGTGCTCACTTAGCAAGAGCAGCAGTTAATGAATCTCAAGGTGAATTTAATTCCGTAACTGATGATGAAATTCTTAATGCTCAAAGAATTTTAGCTTCAGAAGGAGGAGTATTTGCAGAGCCGGCATCATGTGCACCTTTAGCAGGCTTGATTAAATTAAAAGGTTTAGGAAAACTTCCTGAAGGAATTACGGTTACTATGATATTGACTGGCAACGGATTAAAAGACCCTGACACGGCCATGTCTCAAGTCGGAAAGCCCGTTGAAATTAACGACACTCTCGAAGATTTAATGAAGGTTTTAGAATGCCGTTAATTCAATTAAAGGTTCCGGCAACAACAGCTAATTTAGGTTCAGGCTTTGATACGTTGGGAATGGCTTTGAGCCTTTACAACATTTTCACTGTAAAAGAAATTTTGCCCGAAGGTGAATATAAATGTGAAGTATGGGGAGAAGGTGTTGACGAACTTAAAGACGCTGCAAAAAATATGCTCGTAACGAGTTATATTAAAGCCTGCAAAGAATGGAATATGCCTATAAAAGGTTTTGCGTTTGAAAGTTGTAATGCAGTTCCGTTAAATCGAGGTTTAGGAAGTTCATCAACTGCTGTAGTAGCTGGAGTAGTTTTAGCGAATTTATTATCAGGCGAAAAATTTTCGGAAGGCGAATTGTTAAGAGTTATGACAAAAATTGAAGGACACCCTGACAATGTTGTGCCTTGTTATATCGGAGGAATGACTGTTTCATGTTGGGACGGAGAAAGCCTCAGATATGTAAGGCTGCCTGCATTGCCGAATGACTTAAATGTTATTGCCGCAGTACCTGATTTTCAAGTTCATACTGAAGACGCTAGAAAAATTTTGCCTGAAAGTGTTCCGTTTAGAGACGCAGTATTTAATGTAAGTCATGCGAGTATATTATGTGCTGCATGGGCAATGGGACGTTGGGATTTATTGAGGGTTGGAATGGAGGACAGGTTACACCAGCCTCACAGAGCAAAATTATTTCCGGGAAGCACGGGGGAAAAATTTTTAAGTGAAATTACAAACCACCCTGACTGTGTAGCAACTGCTATAAGCGGATCAGGGCCTACAATGATAGCGATAGTACACGGAAAAGCCGCTGAATTATCGAAAGCAATGTGCAAAATTTTCACCGACGGAGGAGCAGCTTCACATTTTTTTGTGCTTAACTGTGCTTCATCTGGAACAGTGATAAATTAAAAAACTATATAACGTCTCTGAACAAAAAATCAGGGGCGTTTTTTATTTTATGTGATAAACTATGTGACATAATTATAGTTAAATAAAGGAATC
>CALBPU010000129.1 GCA_937899395.1 uncultured Fretibacterium sp. | reverse complement strand
CTTGGATATTGTCGTGTCGTGTCGTGCATAATGGTCGCGATAAATAAGGTGAAACATGTAAAAATCTTTGACGCCATTCGGGCTATCTCTCAGCCTGTTTAGGCGTAAATCCTGCGGTCTTTATAGCTTCGGTCTTTGTATTTTGCTCTTCCGACACCGCTGTCGTTTTAGCTTGATACTGGTTAGCACCGCCGTTAGTCGCTTTTGGCAACGCCCTCATTAATTCGCCCAGCTTGACTTCCGCGTCCAGTACAGCCTCACTTAATGCCTGCGCTTTAGCCTGTTAGCAGGTAAAAAGCTGGCGAAAAGTTCACCGAAAATTGCCCGTATTTTTCGCGGTAGCTTTTTTCTACCGCCGTTAATTTCAGCCGCGCATTCGCCATTCAATCACACTTAAAAATCAGCAAAATTATAAAAATTCTGGAAACGAAAAAATCAGGGTTTTCAGATTCATCTTTTCGCCGATAAGGTAGAATAAAACATACAAAATATACAACTTGTCATACCGTGTATATATAAATTTTGGATATTCAGCAATAGCAACATTTTACACCATGCACACAGCTTTTTTCTTTTGGCGTTTTTTGTTGGTATTTTGCTGTTTTGGATATTGGTAAGCTGATAAAAATCGCGAAAATTTTTCAGCCTCGAAACTGCGAAAAATTTTATCTTTTTTTGAGTGTAACATGGCCATGTTTCAGGGATTTTTTTATCGCCTGATAGCAGGGCGATAACAGGCAAAATCTGCGCGAAAATGCGGTTATTATCGTATCTCTTTCAAAATCGCGCTTTTAACGCCATGAAGAAAAAAGGAGGATAAAACACTATGCTCGACAAAAAAAAATGCAAAATAAGGGCGTTTATGAAGGGCATTTTTTTACGGATTTCGCCAAAATTTCGCGTAAGGTTAATAACTCTTCTTTCGATAGCCTTGATAAATCATAGCCGCCGCTTTCTATATTCACGTCGTTTTTCACTTCTGCGCGCTCGATAAACTCACATTCAGACTTGGCAAGCAGTTCAGACGCTCTTAGCCGGTTCTTCATATCTTCGTCCTTATCCTGCATTGTGTCAGTCCAGAACTTTTGTCGCGTTTCGCGGTCAGCAATGAACTTCTTCCTGTGTTCTTTCATGGCCGCCTGAACTTCAACATTTTTCAACAGTCGTTGCCCAATTGAATACGCGGTTTTAGGCGAATATCCTGCTCTAATCGCGGCTTGAGTCGCGTTAAAGTCTTTCGTATATTCTGAAATGAACTTAGCTTGCTTGCCTGTTATGTTCATATGCCGTTGGTTTGAATCCTATTTTGTCCATCGAACTTACGGATTTATTCTAATTCTCTACTGTCCACTATGGATATACAACTAAGAGTCGAAAAGAACGGGAATATTATCTCGCTTATGCAGGACAAGAATAAAGATGGCAAACTTCAAAAACCGTTAAAGTTCAATGCAAAAGAAATCGCCGTCCCCGGCTGGATAGATGAGGACGACGAACAGGAAACGACACTCACACTTGAAATTAATGAGGAACTGACACAGGCTGAAGCCATAGCAAAGCCCAAAGAAAAGCCCGTGAAAATCCCAGATAGCGTTAAAACTGCAAAGGAGACATTCGCAACAGCGGCTGAAAAATACGGAGAAATTATCGACGACAGCGACATCAAGACAGAGGACGGGAAGCCCGTAGCAATTGTCGCCGTTAATATTGAGAAGTGGCGAAGCGTATTTTATGCTAATTCAAGCGCAGAGAATACGAAGGGGAAGAATAAACAGTTTGAGCGCGCAAGAAAAGCACTGAGAGAAGTTAGGAAAATTCTCAACATTAAAATAATCGGCGAAACTGAATATTACTGCTTGCGCACCAACTATGCAGATGAAACGTTATCAGGCGCAACCCTTGAAGCCCTGATAAAAGAACGGCAGAAAGAAGAAAACAAGACCGAACGCACAGGCGAGATATTCAAGAAAGAAACTGCCACTGACTCAGCGGCTGAAGCACATAAAGCGTCAAACAATGTTGAGGAAGAATTTCCGACGCAGTACAGTCTTGAAAGTTTGCGGAATCTTTATGAACGGAAATATAAAAATTCTGATATATCATTTGAGAAATTCATAGAAATTCAAAGGGATTTAACCCCTAATGAAAGCGACCGAGTATATTTTAATGCGCACTTGAAGAAATTAAAGAATCAGACTCCAGCGGCATAACGACAACGACAAGGCACG
>CALBPU010000128.1 GCA_937899395.1 uncultured Fretibacterium sp. | reverse complement strand
TGTAAGAATTTAGATGAAGCAATTTCTATAGCTTTTGAAGTTTGGTGACTATAAATCCATTCCTTCAGCTGCAGCCATAGATAAAAGTCCGGGCATTGCCGCAATAATTTCATTGGTTTTGAAGCCTGCTCTGGCTAGATTTTCCTGTGAATTTGCAGCCTGTACTGCTGTGAATTGTGTAGCACGTCCAAGTTGTCGAGCCTGTTTTTGTAGAGACTTAAAATCATCTGCATCTTTTTCTTTATCTCTACCACCACCGGAAAATGCGACAGCATTAACACGTGCCATAGCAGATTCAAAATCTGCAGCCTGCGATACAGGTTTGTAAAGAGAATAAGCCATAGCTGCTCCAGTCATTAAGTCGCCTTTTATATTATTCCAAGACAGTTGCTCTTTTACTGAATTATAACGAGCTTGAGCATTTTGCAATCGCACTTGAGCTTCTGCGGCACGTTGAGATTGCCTCGTAAGTCGTTCCTGTTCTTGAGCTAAGTTGTTTGTGTCAACTCCAGCATCTTGTAACTCAGAACGCAAACCTGAAAGAGCTTCTCGATTTCCGGAGATAGCATTGTTTAGCTGTTCGCTTTGATTTTTCAGATTTTGCGATTCTCTGCTCATTATTCGTGCCTGATCAGCTGAGGCTTTTATTTCATTTTTCAATGCTTGAGAAATTGCTTTCTGATCTTTCAAAGATTTAGAGCTTTGTTTGGCAGCCTCTCCAAGTTTTCTTGCTTGTTCCTGAGCAGCAGCATATTTTTTTTGCAATTCACCTGTAGGAGCATTTGAATTTTTTATCTGATTGGCAAGGTTTTGAACATTTAATTGAGCCAGTTTGTAAGCATCAGAATTATGAATTAACTCAGCTTGGAATTTTGCAACTTGGGCTTCTGAATCGCTATAGTGATTTTTAAGCTCGGCTGTTTTTGTCGATATTGTTCCTAGTTTGTCTTCAAGGTTTTTAGCTTGCACTTGTGCCTGAGCCATAGCAGTCTGATCTTTAGCTATAGCTCCAGACAACTTTTGATATGCTTCTATTTGCCCAGATACCTTTTGCAAACTGGCAGCCTGTTTTTGCAACTGACCGATAGACTGACCAGCCTTTCCGAAAGTTCCGGCAAAACTTCCCGCTAATGCCGCGCCAATTACAAAACCTATTTCGACATTCTTTGCCATGCTTAAAATCACCACCTTTAATAAAAAGAATCAATCTGATCTTGTAAAAATAGTTCGGATTACTTCCAAAATTTTCAAAACTATTCCTAAAAATCCTGTTATAAACGTCATAACTACTTCACTGATAAAAACTATTACAACGTAGACATACCACAGCATAGACAGAATTTCCAACATAGATTTCACTTCCTAAAAAAATTTAGTTGATTTTAACAAAAATATTTTTTCTGCGAAATCTTATTTTTTACGTCGTTTTTGAAGTTCCTGTTCCATTTTCTTCGTTTCATCGCTAATAATGTTCACCCATTCATAAAGGTCATTTAGCGGCATTTTTAGCCAATCAAGAACAGGTGTTCCAGTGTCTGCCCTTGCTAATCTTACAGCTATTCGTCTGAGGATGTTGCGAGGCTGTTCGCCGGGATTGTTTCCTCTTCGTTTTCTTCGGAGTCCGAAACTATCAAAAAATTTCTAACCTCTATTGTGATTTTCGTAAAATCCTTTGCGCTTGTAGTTTTCAATGCTTCTACAGGAAGATGCGCTGCACGAGCCGCTACAGCAATTAAGTATGAACGGCTGAAATCAGTAACTACAAATGCTTCTCCCGATTGAGTCAGTTGCTTTTCGACTTCGATTAAATCGTTTCCTGTTATTTCTTCAAGCGGTATATCCAAAACTTCAAGCGATTCTCCTCTATGAAGAATAGGTTTGCTTAACTTGATTTTCATATCGTAATTCCTCCCATTACTTTCCTAAATCAGATCTGACTGTTGCAAGATAATCTTTACCATCTACTTTAAAAATGTAGTTGTACTTGTCCATTTCAACACGCTCTTTATTACCGAGAAAGACTTTCATGTAAACAATTTCAAATTCCGTCTCTGTATCCATATTGTCGCCTACAACTAAATTTCCTGGCGTACTGCTTTTAGTTATAGCTTTAAGATAAACATATAGAGGATCAGTACCATACTCACCTGAACTCGAATTGTAACGCTGCAAAGATTCGTGCAATTCAATCTCATTTGTAGTATGTGCGTAAAGTTTCATGAAATCGTCCGTTACTCTGCGCCATTTCAAAGTCATTGTCGTTGAATTAAAATGACCAAGAACAGGGCTATCAATAACTCCCGCAACACCTGCGCCTTTGACTTCACTGGTCATAGCTTCAAGTGCCGGAATCGTGCCTTCAGCCATTCCCAATAAATCACGGCCGTTAAGATATACAGCAAAATTTATACTTTTTTCAGGGATAACACTCATTTTTTTTCACCTCTATGCTACAGCACTGAATAACGTGTTAAAGTAATCAGGCTATAATTCCAAAACAGCCCAAATTTGCTCTGCAGGTGGCGGCGGTGCAATGTAAATATGAAAGCGTAGCACCCCATTCATTAAGTCCGTTAGAGGATTTTCTGGACTGAGAAATTCAATTCGCCCTCCGATAATTGCGCCTTGCGACATGAGACCGTTCATGAAATAATTAAATGAGTTAATAACAGTTCTTATTAATCGCATATTTGCAGGATCATCAACTTTCGTCCAGAAAGTCAAAATGAATTTATTTCCAATCCAATCGAACATTCGACGCATTGAGATAAAATTATCCTTTACATCTGTATTTGAAGGATAACAGCCTGTACGGTTACCCCATGCAACCCAGCCATTTGCAAAATTCAATGCTGTAACGATGCCCTGACCGTTGAGATAATTAGCCTGATTGAAGCCCAAATCAATCTCTTCGCCCGCATCATTGACGCACGCATTCATTTGCAACAATTTATTACTTGGTGATTCGTAAGGTATATCTCCGTTATCTGCATCTACCTTATTCATGAGACCGATTAACTGTGTCGAAAGATGAAATACTTTGTCATCAAGTTTGATTTTTGGCCAACATACAATTTGACGTTCTGATGTATAGTTATTAAGATTTTTCCATTCAGGGACCTCGGAATAAACGTCTGCACCTGTAGAATCGCTTGGAATATCAACGACAGACATGCCCGTGAAAACACCATTAATATTTTCAACTTTTGCTTTCATGACAGCAGCGACCCCCGGTTTCTTGCTCCATTTTGGACAGCCTAATAATCCCGGAACGATTCTGAATTTCGGATAAACCTGATCAACAAGTTCAAGCCCTGTATATTTTCCTCTTAAATCCACCCCGCCAATTATGTCATTAGCCGTTATCATATCTGGCTTAATTTGAGTAAAGCCAATTTTAACCGATGTAGCATTTGCAAGTTAAAGCTCAAATGCTGCTCCGGGAACAATAATGCGACCGAGATAATTAATCCCGTCTTCCATTTCTGAAAGTTTTATTTCCCCTATTTCAACACGGCGATTATCAAGTAACTTTAAATATCGTTCATTTTTCAGCAACATGTCCGCAGCGTCAGAACCTAAAATCAACATGTCGGGATTGATACCGTCTTTACGCATTTCTCGTGCAATAGCCGCAAGTTGTCCCATAATATCAAAAGTAGGTGTCCAACGATCCGAAGCATCAACCGTAGCAATATTTTCAAATCCATAATCAACAACTTCATTAATTCCGTTGCCTTTTATGATTAATTTTCCGTCCTGCTTGACTCTTGCACACATAAATTCTTCCGTGCGAGTGATTGTGTCTTGCAAATACATAATATCTTCAGCGGCTAATTTAGCGGCTCTTTCATCGGGGGTTACTCCAGAGTTCCATTCTGATTCACCTAATGACTTTTGATATAAATCATCGTTCGTAATAACTCTGTTAGGAGCAAGATATGGCGTTGAATATGTTTTCACTTCATAACCGTCTCTTGCTATTGTCTCTGAACCGATTCGAGGATTAACATAAGGTGCTAACCTGCGTTTACTTTCATAAAATTCAAAACTAACGCTTTCGGTCGGAAAAGTTACGGAATTACTAAAAAATCTGCGCTTAAAAAATGTTCTTATAGTAATTTAACTTATAAAACTATAGTATAATAATAAATTATGAGTTATCCA
>CALBPU010000127.1 GCA_937899395.1 uncultured Fretibacterium sp. | reverse complement strand
CGCAACAAAAACGGCAGCATCACAAAATTTAAGACGTAGTCGACGCCTTTCAACGTCAACAGCGAAAAAATATTTTGCCGAGAACGGAATTTTTTAACGATGAAAATACCAGAGAAAGTTTCAATATGTGAGGTTGGTCTTCGTGACGGCCTTCAGAATGAAAAAGTTATTCCGACAACGGAGCAGAAATTAGAACTTTTAAGAGGAATGATTGACGCAGGTTATCCTGTAATTGAAGTCGGTTCGTTCATGCACCCGAAAAAAGTTCCTCAAATGGCTGATACCGATGAATTATTCAAACGTATCGGTGAAATTCCCGAAGGTGTTGAACTCAGAGCTTTAATTCCTAATACAAGAGGAGTTCAAAGGGCTATTGATTGCGGCTGTAAAAAAGTTAAGCTGAACGTATCTGCAAGCAGAATGCACAATCTCAAAAATCTTAACAGGACACCTGAAGAGAGCGTTGCAGGTTTTGCAGATTGCGTGAAAATGGCGAATGAAAACAATATCGCTATTTCAGGTTCAATATCAATGCCTTTCGCTTCACCTTGGGAAGGCCGTACACCTGTTGAAGATGTTGACGCAATAATCGAGGCTTATTTGAAAGTCGGAATTAATGAAATTTCGTTATCAGACGCTTCAGGGCAGGCAGTTCCAAATCAGGTCTACGAACTTTGCAAACATGTACGTGAAAAATATCCGCAGGCTTCATGGTGGTTACATTTCCATAACACTAGAGGAGCTGCTGTTGCAAATATTTTAGCGGCCATGCAGGCAGGTATGACAAGATTTGACGCTTCGTTCGGAGGTTTAGGAGGCTGTCCGTTTGTACCCGGTGCAGCTGGAAACGTTTCAACAGAAGACGTTATTAACATGCTTGACGAAATGGGAATTGAAACAGGCGTTGACGTGTTAAAAGTCATGGCATTGTCCCGAAAAGTCAGTGAAATTTTAGGGCATGGTCTTGACAGTTATGTATTAAGGGCTGGACGTTCAAAGGATTTAATAGCGTCGCAGTCAGAATAATATTTTAAGGAGGTTTTCATTTTATGATTAAATGGTTTGATGATCATTTTGAAGAATTCTTAATGGTCATATTTTTAATCCTTATTGCCTGTGTAATGATGTTACAGGTTGTCGTGCGCAAAATTCCGTTCATTCAGTCATTAACATGGGCTGAAGAATTTTCGCGTTTCATGTGGATCATGAGCGTATTTATTTCGCTTCCTTACACAATCAGAAAAAGCAATATGTTAAGAGTTTCTGTTGTCCTTGATTTACTTCCTCAGAAACTTCGCAAAATCATTAACCTTTGTGTTGATGTAATAGTTGCGGTTTCAATGGCGTTACTTGCTTATCAT
This sequence comes from uncultured Fretibacterium sp., assembly GCA_937899395.1. Lineage (GTDB taxonomy): Bacteria > Synergistota > Synergistia > Synergistales > Aminobacteriaceae > JAFUXM01. The sequence continues at coordinate 10,215 of CALBPU010000127.1, read as the reverse complement.
TCAATCGAATGTTTGAAGTGGTCAGCAGGAACAATGCTTGAGGGAGCTAAGGCAGAAACTTCTCCGGCTATGGCATGGCCGATGTGGTGGCTTTATGCGGTTGCATTATTCGGATTTTGTCTTGCAACACTCAGAGCAGTTCAGATGTTCTTCATTCATTTGAGCAAATTCAATGAGAGAGAACTTACAACTCTTGAACAAACTCAGCTTGACGCAAAAGCAGAAGCTGAAGCAGGACTTCGTGCAGAGGGGGTTAAATAAATATGGCAGCGTTATTAGTATTCGTTGTATTCCTTGTAGCAATTATTTTGTCGATACCGATCGGAGTAAGTATGATTTTAGGTTCGGTAGCTCCGATTTTGATGATGGCTCGCGGAGGCGTTATTCCTCAGATAGTCGATAACACTTTGAGCGGCGCAAACTCAACACCGATTTTAGCAGTACCGTTATTCATTCTCGGCGGAGTTATCATGGCTGAGGGCGGAATTTCAAAGAAGCTCTTCAACTTCTTCGCATATTTCGTCGGAAGAATTACGGGCGGCGTTCCCTGCGCAGTTGTTTTAACGTGCTTGTTCTACGGAGCAATCTCAGGTTCAGGCCCTGCAACAACGGCTGCTGTAGGAGCTATGTGCGTGCCTTTCATGGTTGATTTGGGTTATAACAAGACATGGGCTTCAGGTTTAATTGCAGTTGCCGGAGGTCTCGGAGTTATCATTCCTCCTTCAATTCCGTTTGTTCTTTATTCATTAGCAACGGGAGTTTCAACAGGAAAATTATTCTTGGGCGGAGTTTTTCCCGGAATTTTAATCGGATTGTTCTTAATGATTTACGCCGTTTTCTACTGCGCAACAAAAGGTGAGGACAAAGGCAAAATTAAAGCACGCCTTGACGAAATCAGCGCAAACGGTTTTTGGCCGTTATTCAAAGATTCGTTCTGGGCTTTAATGTGCCCGATCATTATTTTGGGCGGAATTTACACAGGATTTTTCACTCCGACTGAAGCAGCTGTTGTTTCGGTTTTCTATGCTATCATCGTATGCTTATTCATTGAGAGAACAATAAAATTCAGAGCACTTCCTGCGTTCTTAATCAGTTCCGTAAAAACTTACGGTGGATTAGCATTTGTTCTTGCATTTGCAACAGCATTCGGACGAGTTCTTTCACTCACTCACGCAACATCGGCAGTACAGGATTTCATCATCAACAATTTCCACAGCTCCGTTTCAGTATTGAGTGTTTGCACGATTATATTCTTGATTTTGGGAATGATTATGGATACAGGCCCTGCGATTATCATTCTTGCCCCTGTTCTTCTTCCTGCTGTTAAGATGCTCGGAGTTGATGAAGTTCATTTCGGCGTTGTTCTTGTATGCTGCTTATCAATCGGTCTTGCGACACCTCCGTTCGGACTTGACTTATTCGTCGCAGGCAATATTTCGCAGGATAATCCTATGGACGTTGCGAAGAGAGCGTTCCCGTTTATCATCGCATTCTTATTGTCATTAGCACTGATTGTTTACGTACCTGCAATCAGCACATGGCTTGTATATTAGGAGGGTGAAATCATGAAAAAATTTATTATTGCCCTGTTAGTTTCAATTTTAGCGTTAAGTTCATGCGCTTTCGGAGCGTCAGAATTTGATGAAACGTGGCTTGTTACCGCTGACACTACAGCAAAGGGTGCAGCAGGTCAGGTTTTTGTTCAGTTAGTTCAGGAGAAAGTTAAAGCAGCAAATGCCGGACTTGTAATTGACTATTTCCCTAACGGTGAACTCGGAGGAGACGCAGATTTATTACGTCAGGCACAAAAGGGTTACATAGCGATAATGTTATGTCAGACAGCTCCTGTCGTATCATTTATTCCTGAAGTTGCGGTTTTCGATTTGCCTATGGTTTTTGCACGTTACGACGGCGATACTATTGACAAAGTTTTGAACGGCGATTCTGAATTTCACAAAAAAATGTCAGAAGCTTATGAGAAAGCAGGCTTGCATTTATTAGGCTTCATGCAGAACGCTACATACAGACTTGCAACAGCCAACAAAAATTTGGAGACACTTTCAGACTTCAAGGGTCTTCAGATTCGTACGATGGAAAACAAAAACCACATGGATTTCTGGACGGCAATCGGAGCAGAACCTACACCGCTTGCATGGTCAGAGCTTTATATTTCGCTTCAGAACGGAACGGTTAATGCTCAGGAGAACGCAGCAGATACATGTGTAGGAGCACACTTCGAGGAAGTTCAGAATTATTTGGCCTGCACGAATCATATTCTCTATTGCAACCAGATTTGCATCAACGACAAACTTTATAAATCTCTTTCAGACGAACATAAAGCAGTCTTGAACAAAGCAGTAGCTGAAGCGTTACAGGAAATGCGCCCGAAGCTTGAGGAAATCGACAAATCCAACAAAGAGATCCTCATTAAAGGTAACATGAAGATGATTGAATACAATAATTCATTCTTCACGGACGTTTTAGCAATTCAGGGAGTAAAAGACCTGTACAAGAGAATCGATAACGCTACGAACGGTCTTGCAAGCTCACTTGAAAAAAGTTTAGCTGACGTTGCAGCAGCCAACGCTCCTGCGCCTGTTGAAGAGCCTGCACCCGAAGCTCAAGCGGAATAAAATTTAATAATTTGGTAAAATATCTTCCCGGTTATGTATCAAAGCATGGCCGGGAAATTTTTATTTTATCTAAGGAGATATTTTTTATGAACAAAATATTTTTTGCTGTTTTGTTAATGGCATTTGTAATTTTTAACGCTTCAGTTTCATTGGCCGATGAAGATTTTTATATCTCAGAAATCAATGACGAAATTTTTGCGAGGATTAAAGGAAAATCCTTCAAAGATGACTGCACATTACCAGTTGAGGATTTAAGATATTTGCATGTCCTTCACAAAGATTTAGACGGCAATATTCATGAGGGCGAAATGATTTGCAACAAACATATTGCTGATGACGTAATGGAAATTTTGAAAAAGTTATTTGAGGCTGATTACCCGATCGAAAAAATTCGTCTGGTCGATGAATATAACGCTGATGATGAACTTTCAATGCGTGATAATAATTCGTCAAGTTTCAATTTCAGATTTATTTCACACACTACGAAAATTTCAAAGCACGGTTTAGGACTTGCGGTTGACATTAATACCCTTTACAATCCTTACACAAAAGTTGTAGACGGAAAAAGAATTTTAGAGCCTACAACAGCGGGAGAATATGTCGACAGGACAAAAGATTTTCCGTACAAAATTGATGAAAACGATTTATGTTACAAACTTTTCATCGAAAAAGGTTTTGAATGGGGAGGAAGCTGGAAGAGTGCGAAAGATTATCAGCATTTTGAACTCCCAGATGAAGCCGTGCAAAAACTTTATCCGAACAACAAATAATACCTCTAAGACACCGCTCTTAAACTGGCGGTTTTATTTCATTTTGAGAAGGTGAAAATTAATGAGTGAAAGTTTTTTTGCGGCTGTCCATGTTGTTGTACCGATGGTATTGTTAATAGCTCTCGGATGGTTCACCAGAGTTCGCGGAATGATAACACGCTCTGCCATGAAGGAATTTGACAAAATACTGTTCAAAATTTTTATGCCTACATTGTTATTCAAAAATATTTACGACATGGATTTTTCGCAGGGGTTTGCCGTAAAAGAAATGATTTTTTCAGGAGTATGTTTACTCATAATCTTTATATTCTGCGTTAAACTTCCAAAATTTTTGACACCTGACGGAAATAAATCATCAGTTATAGGTCAGGCTGTCGTAAGAGGAAATTATATTTTGTTCGGTGTTGCTGTATCTGAGGCTCTGTACGGTGAAGGAAATATCGGCGCTGTTGTAATGTTGAGCATTGTAGTAATACCTGCGATAAATATTTTTGCGGCAATAATCCTTGAAATTAACAGAACGGGTAAAGCAAAATTTGCTAAACTCTTCATGGCCGTGTTGAAAAATCCTATGATAATCGGGGCAATTTTAGCTTTCATCTTCAAATTTTTCCACATAATAATTCCTGCTCCTGTATGGTCAGTAGTTAAAAGTATCGCTAATTCTACGACAACTTTGAGTTTTATATCGTTAGGCATTGGACTTAATATGGCCGAAGTTAAAGACGACAAAAATTTATTGTTATGGGGAATATTTTTGCGAATGTTCGTAGTACCGTTTATCTTTATGCCGCTGTCAATTTTATTCGGTTTCAGAGATCAAAGCCTTTGTGCAATGCTCGTAGTATTCGCTGCTCCAACTGCTGTTTCGTCATATCCTATGGCTGTTGCAATGGGAGCTGATGGCCAGCTTGCAGGACAATTAGTTTGTGCTACAACAATACTTTCGATTTTGACAATATTTTTCTGGACGTTAGGATTAAAAACTTTCGGGTTGATGTGAAATTATTTCAAGAGCTTTTTTGGAGATTGCAGGAAGTAAATTATATTTTTGGGCAAGTTCTTCAGGTTTTAATTTTAGTGTCTCTTCATCAATCGGAATATAAGTTATATCGTTGTCATTAAATTTTTTCGGAGCTGTCTTTAACATACATTGCCACGCTGAAAATTTTAACGCCTCATCAGGTTTCATTGATTTCAAATTTTTACGGGTTTCAAAAATTTTCCTGCACTCAGAAATTATTCCCGATACTCCGACAAATGAAGCTATAAATCCTAACGCCTTTACCGCAAAAATTTCATTTTGAAGTGTCAATGTGAAAATCAAAATCACTCCGATTAAAAATAAAACCAAAAACGGTAAACATTTCTTTAATATTCTTTTAAGAGGAAATAAAACAGCCCGTGCTTCAGCTTCTGCACAGGCCGTTGATACTTTATAATTCTGAAAATTTCCTAATGACTGAATAAGCCTTTCGCCGTTAAAGTCCCTCACGTGTAACGTATGAACTTCAAGAACATGAAAAACAAATTCGTCAATATTCATTGTTTACAGCATACTTCCCAATGTCGAAAGCATTAAACTTCCGATGATTAAAATTATTGCTCCTCCTAAACGTGAAGAAATCTGAGCAAAGGGCATTAACTCCATTCTGTGAGCTGCTGATAAAACCGCAACGTCTCCTGTGCCGCCCATGTTCGACATGCAAAGACCTGCGGTAATTCCTGCCTCAACAGGATAGAAACCAACCATTGCTCCGATTAAACCTGCTCCGATAAATGCTCCGATGCAGCTCAAGAAGCAAAGCAATAAATATGTGGTTGAGAAGCTCTCAATAACAACATCAAGGCTCAAATAGCAAAGTCCTATTCCGACCATTAACATTGAGGTTAAATTTTTCATTACAAACTGGAACCACTGATAACAATCTACCTCTATAAATTCAGGAAGGATATTGAAAATTTTGCACAGAGCAACTGAAATAATCATCCAAGCATAAGCATGAATATTTACGGCAGGAACTAATTTAATCCAGATACCAGCAATAATATATCCCCATGCAAAGAATGATGTAGCTGCTAAAAGCCCTATTCCTAAATTTGTAACTGTAACATGATCTCGTTTTGCCTGCATTTCGGGAGAAATTTCAAATTCTGCGGGGTCATCATTTGCTCCTGCTTTCATTAAAGTTCCTTGACCATTGAAGAATTTTCCTGCGAGAATTTTAACGAGTAGACCGGCAAGCACTATTGAAGTTGCGTTTCCGATAGCTACGGCAGGGTTCATGATTGAAATTGCCTGTTCTGCCGTCATTGTTCCTGAACTCTCGAAAATTTTGCTCAGAGGTACAGCACCTGCTCCCATTCCACCGCCCATAATCGGAAGAGCTATTAACAAAATCGCTTTGACAACTCCGAAGCCCGTCATATGTCCGGCAAATGCAGCAAGACCGAATGAAACAGCTATTGCTCCGAAAATCGCAGGGAAATAACGTGCCGCAGCCTTCACCAAGAGCTTACGGTTCATTCCGAGTATCGACCCTGTAATTAACGCAGCGATATAGAAATCCAAAAATGCTCCAGTAGGTTTGAAGAACGTGTCAATGTTTTTCATCAAAGTTGCGGTGAACGCTCCCTTGCCGATTAAACCTGAGAACATATCGAAAATTCCGAAGAAATTCACGTAACGAAGATAGCCCATTCCGAAGATTATTACGACAGGGCCGCCGCCTAAAAATGTGTTTACGATAGGAAGATGATCGCCAAGTTCCTGCAAAATAGCTCCGCATACAATCATAAACGCAAAGCACCCTGCCATTCCGGCCGGTAAAACTCCGAGCATAGCTGAGAGCAAAACTACGACTGCGAAAAGAACAAAATATTTCGGAGGAAGATGAAAAATTTTGAAACCTTTATATTCGTCTGACATGTTTTATAACCTCGCTACACCGGATTTTCTTGCAGCTTCAGCAACAGCTTTTGAAACCGCAGGCCCAACTCTGGGATCAAATGCCGCAGGAATAATATAATCAGGGCCTAATTTGTCAGGCTCGACTAAATCAGCAAGGGCGTGTGATGCAGCAACTTTCATTGCCTCGTTAATATCGCTTGCTCTTACATCGAATGTTCCTCTGAAAATTCCCGGGAATGCAAGAACGTTGTTAATCTGATTCGGGAAATCGCTTCGGCCTGTTGAAATTACTTTCGCACCTGCTGCTTTTGCATCATCAGGGAAAATTTCGGGTGTCGGGTTTGCACAAGCAAAAATTATCGGGTCTCTTGCCATTGAGCGAACCATATCTTGATTTACTGAACCGGGAGCTGAAACGCCGATGAAAACATCTGCACCCTTCATTGAGTCAGCTAATGAACCTTTTAAGCCTTCAGGATTTGTAATTTCGGCCATTTCGTTTTTGATCCAGTTCATGCCTTTTTCTCTGCCCTTATAAACAATTCCTGTTCTGTCGCAGAGAGTAACGTTTTTAGCTCCGCCTGATATTAATAATTTTGTTATAGCGATTGCAGCAGCTCCTGCACCGTTGACGGCGATTTTAATTTCATCAAGTTTCTTATCAACAACTTTTAATGCGTTTAACAGTCCTGCAAATGTAATAACTGCTGTTCCGTGCTGGTCATCATGGAAAATCGGAATGTCGCACTTCTCTTTGAGTTTTTTCTCAATCTCGAAGCAACGTGGAGCGGCTATATCTTCGAGGTTAATTCCTCCGAATGAGCCTGAAATGTTGTAGACGGTATTAACAAATTCGTCAACATCTTTTGTTTTAACGCAAAGAGGAAAAGCGTCAACTCCTCCGAATGCCTTGAACAAAACACATTTGCCTTCCATAACGGGCATTCCTGCTTCAGGGCCGATGTCTCCAAGACCAAGAACTGCGCTTCCGTCAGTTACAACAAGACAGAGATTATGACGGCGTGTGAGGTCATAACTTTTTGAAATGTCTTTTTGGATTGCAAGACAAGGTTCCGCAACTCCCGGTGTGTAAGCAAGCGATAAATCTTCCTTTGTTGCTACTGGTACGGTGGCGATGACTTCAATTTTGCCTTTCCACTGCTCATGAAGCCTCAATGATTCTTTTGCGTAATCCATACGATTACCCTCCTCATAAAAATTTTTTATTAATCATGGCACCCAATAATGCCTTTGATTTCAGGTTTTAATATGTTAAAAAATTATATGGCATTGTTATTATACAGTAATTTATGAGAAAGTAAAATATTCAGACAATCTTAAATCTTCCTTCATGCAACGGCTTTGAAGACGGTTCCGAACCGTTTATATAACCTAAAAGAACAAAACATCTGGCAATATAATCTTCGGAAATATCCCACTGAAGCAAAAATTTTTTTCCGTCGGGATTATCAAAAGTTTCTTCGGCTCTGGCAATGATACATGAGGCAAGACCTAACGAATGAGCCATTAAAATCATGTTTTCAGCACAGCAAAAAGCATCGGGAATGCTGTACAAAAAATTCTTAGGGCCGAAAATTACACAGACACTCGGTGCTCCGTAAAATCCGCTTTTAATATTAGGATCGTCAATTATGCTCGGCTGTTCATCTGAAACATAAGCTCCTAAAAGTGCAGACCTGTCAAATTTAGCGATGTTTAGTTTTCCGATTTGTTCCGTTAATTTAGCGTCATTAACGCCGATTATTATGCTTCCTTGACGGCCTCCTGCATTCGGTGCACTAAGTCCGGCTTTAATAATTTTTTCAAGGTCTTCCTTTGAAATTTGTTTATCCTGATATTTTCTGATTGAACGACGGGTTCTTATTATTTCCATTAAATCCATATTAATTAAATCTCCTTCCAACATTGAGGATCGGGTGAATAAAAATCACCGTAAGTTCCTTTTGCTACGGCTGGACAACCGCGACAATATGCAAGCAATTCACACTTTGAACATTTCACAAAATTTTTGTACTCCCTGTAATTTTCCATTTCATTGAGCCATAAATCAGAGAGTTTATCTTCGAGGGCATTTCCGACTTTGCTGTCTTTAACCCTTCGGCAGGCATAAACATCTCCTGAGGGCAAAATCGTAAAATGAGCGTTTCCGCAGTTGCAGCCTTCATAAATTTTACCTTCTTCGGCATAGTCAGGAATTTTGAAATTACCTGTTTCATAATTGTACAATGTCCATAAATGATCTTTTCTGTCGAAATAAGTTTTGCATTTTTCGGCCTCGTACTTTTTGAATTTTTCGTCGCACCTCATTAAAAATTCACGATACTCTGATGGTGTTATGCCGACTGATTTTTCGTTATCGGTAGGACAGTAACGTGCAAACGAATAAACTTCAGCTTCATGTTCAACGACAACATCAATTACATCTGAAATTTCATGAATATTTAATTTTGATACGGTTGACATTATAACCGAACATATTTGAGCTTTATTAATGACGCTGATTTTTTCGAGAGTAGTATCAGAACCGGGCTTTCTGAAAAAATCGTGAGTGTTTTTTAAGCCGTCAATAGAGAGCTGATATTTTTCACAGCCTAGAGATTTTAATGTTTTGCAGACCTCGTAATCAATATGAAACGGATTGCCTAATATCGAGAAAAAAATTCCGTTAGAATTGAAAAGCTCAAGAAGTTCCCAAAAATTTTTGTGAAGGATCGGGTCTCCTCCGGTGATGTAAAAATAAGGTTCACGTTCAAAAGTTTTGCAGAAATTAATACAGTTATCAAAAACCTTATAAAGGTTTTCGCGGCTCATAATTTCGGGAACATGGGAATTGCTGCCTGAAAAAATATAACAATGTTTGCAGCGTTGATCGCATTCGTCAGTGATGTGCCACTGAAATGAAAAGTATCTCATAACAAAATATAACCCCGTCATTAAAACGGGGCATAACATTAAAATTTCTTGAAATTATTTTTTGGAACCGCCGCAAGCAGAGGGCTTATCTCCGCCGCATGACGATCTTTTGCTGCCTCCACAAGCTGAAGGTTTTTCGCCGCCGCATGACGCAGGTTTTTGTCCTCCGCAAGATGATGCTTTGCTTCCCCATGATGCTAAATCTTTAAGTGCCATGAAAATTACCTCCATTAAAAAATTTTGTGCTAATGATAAACACAATTAATTTTTTCCGCAAGAACGCACTAATTTGTAACCGCATGTATAATTCAAATATTATGATTCACAAAAACGAATTGCCGGAATGTCCCGCAGCTACAGCAATACAATTAATAGGCAGTAAATGGAAGCTGTTAATTATCCGCAGCCTTTTGCAGCGTCCTCACAGGTTCAATGAACTCAAAAGGAGTCTTGAAGGAATAAGCCATAAAGTTTTGACAGAGTCTTTGCGCTCGATGGAACTTGACGGAATAATCACAAGAAAAGTTTATGACAGTAAGCCTCCAGTAGTTGAGTACTCATTAAGTGAAATGGGTATGACATTAAAGCCTCTTCTTCATGAAATGGAGAACTGGGGAAATTTTTATAAGACTAATAACTCGCAATAATGTAAACCATAAAATAATAATTTGTTGACAACAATATCTGTCATTTCTATAATGGCTCAGAAATTTTTGAAGGGAGTCATTATTTATTGCGCGGCCAATCCATCAAGTCATCAGTCTTGTGCTCAATGTTCGCTGCATTAATTGCTGTGGGAGCATTCATAAAAATTCCTGTTCCTACGGCTACTGCTGCTGCAGGAGTTGCAAGCTTTAAAATCCATCCTTCAATATCTTTAAATGCACTCTCTATTTTTGATACAAGTTTAGGAGTTGCAGCTTGTACCTGTCCACTAAGAATTGCTATAAATATTAATGTAAAAATA
>CALBPU010000126.1 GCA_937899395.1 uncultured Fretibacterium sp. | reverse complement strand
TCTCCTAAGGAGAAAAATGTGGAAGTTCCCGCCGCGAAAGCCTCTGAGGCATCCGTGGAAGGAAGGAAAGAGGAGGAACCCGCCTCACAAAAGGGTGAAAAACGGAAACCGGAGCAGGCCGTGGAAGGGGAGAAGCCCCAGCGGCAGGCAGGCGCACAAGCGGAAGGCCAGGATAAACGCGAAGGGCAGTCCCAGAGCCGGAATCAGCAGGCGCAGGGGCAGAACCGCGGCGGTCAGCAGGGTTCCCAGGCGGAACGCGAGGATCGCCAGGGGCGGAACAATCAGCCCCAGAGCCGGGGAGACGGCCAGCAGAGCCGCGGCCAGGCCTCCGAAAACGAGGGACAGAAGAAATCCTCCGGGGACAACAGACAGCAGGGAAACAAGAAATCAAAAAAGCATTAAGAAGCGTGATATGGATTAAATATCAAATTAAAGATAAAGAAATCTTTAACAAGGCTTATAGCTACATTGAACAATACTATTAATGCCTAAAAAATTAACATATAATATAAATCCTGTATAATTAATCAAAACGAATAAAAAATATAGAGAGGCAAAATGCAAAAAGAATTTTTTAATAAAAATAATGAACATCTGAACTCCGACCAAGAAATTATCAAGGCTTTTATCGAAACTCGTAAAATCTCAGGGATAACACAAAAACAGCTCTTTGAAAAAACGGGGATCGCTCAACCTGATATAAGCAAGCTCGAAAATGGCAACGCAAACCCCTCAGTGCGAACGTTACAGCGACTTGCTAATGCTATGGGAATGGAACTAAAAATCAAATTTCAACATATAAAAAAAGAAGGTTAAAGTTGAAAATCAACTTTAGTAACGAAAATGTATATATCAGAAAAAGATTTCAAACTATTAAAACACGTCGAAAAACTTCAAGAAATATTAGCCGAAGCAGAAAAACATGAGGCTAATCATGATGAAGATAATCAAAAAACAATTCAAAAATTTATTGATGAACTCGAAAAAATAAGAGCAGAAGACGAAAATCCATCGTCAGATGAAGCAGTTAAGACAGCATTAAGATTAATCATGGATGACGACAGCGGTGCTGGGGATGGGTAAGAAATATAAAAGAACCCTTCGAAAATGCTCTTGATCACCTCTACCAATGTGGCTTCTTAAAAGACTGGAGCTATAGCAAGGCAAAAGGCATAAAACTCACAGACGAAGAAGCCTCTCAAATCACAAGCTACGAAAAATTCGTGTCCCTTTACATATGGTATGAACTCAAAGACTATCCAGAACACAGAGAAAGAGCAGACGCAATCATAGAGGCAAAGATAAAAAACGCTGAGAAAGCTAAGCAAAAACGCCCTAAAAAGAAAAAAGAGTAAGTCTCGTACGCAAGTCGAGAAAAAAAATTAGTATTCAAGCCAATTTACAGAGCAAAAAAATTTCAGAACTTTCAGGACTCTCAGAACTTTTAGAGGTGTAGTAGGGGGGCTTCTTTATATCGCCCTCGACTACAATACCTACAGATTGCACGCGGCCTATAAGAAAAAAAATTTAACGCCGATTTCTATGCTTCTAAAAATTTTTCTTGAATGTAAAAAATTATCGAGGAGGAATTAAATTTTGATTTTAGATAGAGAACAAGCACGGGAATATATGAGAAGTCATGCTACGGAAATTTTGAAGCCTGATAGACACGGCAAAGGATTTATCTGTCCGATCTGTGGCAGCGGAAAAGGCGAGGGACGTAAAAACGCCGGAACGGGAATTACTACGAAAGACGGAATTTATTTTACGTGTTGGGCAGGATGTTTCACGAATAGCGACATCATTGACATAATCGGACTTCAGTGCGGATTGAATGAAAATGATCACGTCCATAAATTTGAAGAAGCTGCGAGAATTTTCGGGATAGAATTTGAAAAAGCAAGTGATTATCAAGCTATCAATCAAACTCCAGAAGAAAAATCAGATTTTTTTCTTAAAGGTAAGAATAAATTTCAGGAATTTTTCAGACAGGCTAATTTGAATTTAGGACGAACGAATTATCATCGGGGAATTTCTGTTGAAACTCTGAATAAATTTCAAGTCGGCTATATTGAACAGTGGCGAGTGAGTGAAAAAGCTCCGTATTCGCCTCGTTTGATAATTCCTACGTATGAAGAAGGTTACCTTGCCAGAGACACTCGAACAGAATTGACGGAACAGCAGAAGCCTTACACGAAAATTCGTCAGGGTTATTCCGTGATTTATAACGAAAGAGCTTTATATGAGTCTGAAAATCCGATTTTTGTCGTTGAGGGAGAATTAGACTGTCTTAGTTTAATTGATGTCGGAGGCAGTGCTGTAGCATTAGGGAGCACGGTCAACGTGAAAAAATTTCTTTCATTGTTGAAACAGAATCCTACGAAACAGCCGTTGATAACGTTCTTGAACTCAGACAACAAAGCGTCGATATGCCTCCTGAACTCAAGAATTACGTAAAAAAATTCTGAAGCATCTAAACAATAATGATATTGATAACGCAAAAAACATACTACAAGAAGTAAAAAAAAAATATAGCGCAGATTCAGCTCTTGTAAAGAGACTCGAGGAGTTTTTCAATATGAATAAATGGATAGCTGAGGCTTAAACAATGTTGTATATTAAAAAATCTACCAAAATACCACAAAAAATTACTGACGCTCTAAATACAGCAAAAGAGAACTGCAGAGAACGCCTAAAAAACGGCGACACTAAAGCGGCGCGAAACGCATTTGATGATTTACGGGAAATAAAAAAATCAATAAAAGAATGTCTGATAATAGAACAACATGGTCTTTGTGCTTATTGTATGCAAACAATCCAAGGTAAATTTAGAATAGAACATTGGAAATCACTTTCAAAAAACACGGAAGACTCACTTGAATATGAAAATATGCTCGGAGTATGTTATGGTGGCGAAAAATATGAAAAAAACATAGAGAATAAAGAAAAAGACGAACGTGTACTATGTTGCGATGCTTCCAAAGGAAATAAAAATATAATAATTGATCCGCGTAGTCAAATTCATATGAATAAAATTCGCTATGATGAAATGGACTTACTAATTTACACAGAACCTTATGATGAAAATCTCGAAAGAGATATAAATGACATATTACACTTAAATGGACAAATACGTAACGGCAAAATGTATTCTGATACAAGAACAAATCTTATATATCACAGGAGAGAAGCATATAAATCATATCAAAATTGTATAGAAAGTTTACGACAGAAATACAAACCTAGTGAACTTTACCAAGCAATTCAACATAAGATAAAAAGCATAGAAAACGCAAAAATATATCCGCCATTTGCAGGAGTAATTCTTTATTTTCTAAAACGGGAACTCAAAAAGTATAAATAAGCATATATTTTTTATCATACTTAAAATAATGACTCGAATTTTATTGAAGATATATTATAACAATAAAAGACTTAAAATAAAGGAGAAAAATTTTTTATGGCAGAACAAGAAAACACACGGAAAAAAGGAAGACCTAAAGTTACGAACAGAGAAATCAAGAGCAAAAGCTATACATTGAAAATAAAGCAATCTACTTTCACGGATTTGAACCGTATATGCGGACTCAGACAATTTGAAACAGGCAAAAGGTCAAGCGTTTCAGATCTTGTGAATAACATTTTAGATGAATACGTTGCTATTCATAGGACTCAGGAGAACTAACCATGACAATGGAAAGCTTGAAATTCCCGAAATTTACTCAAAAACTCGCGGAATTAAAAAAAGCTGAAATAGCTAAAGTAGATACCATTTTTGCTTCCAAACTTCAAGCAATTAGACCACAACTCATAATGAACCCTGATGAAGCTGACAAACTTAGCAAAGAAATACATGAACAATGGAACGCTGCTCGAATAAAAGCCGATGATCTAGCAGAAAAACTTACGTTCGATCTTTTTACAAAAGATACAGACACAACTCTTGATTTATTAAAACACGAGATACAGATACAACTTAAGTTTATAGCTTTAACCATCCTAAACCTGTCTTTTTATGATGAATACGAAAAATTTACACAGAAAGATAAAACTAATTTCAAAAGCGAACCTTCAGAAGCTGAATTAGTATTTTTCAGTGATGATGCTATAACAGAACGCTTAGAAGATGTTCTACTGCCTTTCCTTAATCTATTAAAAGATAAAGATGAAAGAGGTTTTCAAAAAGCGTGCGAACTCATAGAAGAAAGCATAAAAAATAAAAACACGATTCTTTCTGACATGAGAAATGAAATGTTAAGTATCTTTGAAGATAAACCTAAAGAGAAAATTTCACCTACTTTATCTATAATCAAAACTAATACTCATTTAGCAAAAGAAGTAGTTTCAGGGACAACGAAACTTGAAAATGTCATATTCGACTCGCGAAAAAATTCAGCCTTATATGACAACAAAGTTGCAGCTATTGACATCAACGTAGGGAGTCATGGTAAAAAAAACATAACTACGATAGCCTCTATAGACTTCAACGACATGAAAAAAATGGGAGTTTTAATATCTCATGAGAAATGGATAACTCCATTCGACAGAGAAATCCTCAGCATCGTGTCCAGTCTATACGCTGCCGGTAATGAATATCAATCTCCACAAATGATTTTTCAAGCTATGTCAGGAAATAAAGAGAAAGTCAAACTAACGCCCGAAATAAGAACAAAAATCATAGAAAGTCTTAGAAAATTAAGGTCAACAACAATCGAATTTGACGCGTCTCAAGAAGAAAAAGTCGGCTGGGTTAAAAAGGGGAAATACGAAGGCTCTCTTTTACCATCAGAGAGAATCGAAGTAGTCGAATTAAACGGACAACAGGTTTTAGATTGCATTCATTTTCTCAGAAGCTCTCCGCTATATGTATACGCCGAAGAAAAAAACCAAATCAGCCGAGTCAATATAGAAATGCTCCAAGCTCCAGTAAATAGCACCACAGAAAATATAGAGCTGAAATTTCACCTGCTTCGTCTTATTTCGAGCATGAAAAATTCTAAGAGCAAACTCAAACCTGTCATTCGCTATGACACTCTGTACGAGTATCTTGGAATTGACGAAAATGAAAGCGACATCAAGCACAGGAAGAAGGACATCCGGGACAGAGTGAAAAAAATTCTCGGTTTTTGGGTCGAAAAGGAATTTATTCTCGGTTTTGATGAAGAAAAAGAAGGAAAAACTATCGCGAAAATAAAAATTTCATTATGATGTCGCGTATCATACTTTTACAATTTTGTCTACCCCCGAAAAAGTGGCCACCATACCCCCGAAAAAGTGGCCACCATACCCCCGA
>CALBPU010000125.1 GCA_937899395.1 uncultured Fretibacterium sp. | reverse complement strand
CAACATCCATATATCGTTTAAGAAGTTCAATACTGTCTCTTTGACGGTTGATAAGCCAAAGTGAAGTTAAAATCATATCAAGTTCTTTAAGACTTCCTATTAAAGTATCTGCAAATTTTTGAATCGCTTCGCCAGATCGGGCGGCAAAATTTATTACAATATCTCGCTCGCTCGCCGCGCAATAATCAACAAGTTCAATCCAACCGTCCTCATTATCAAGTGAAAGAAAAATCACTTCAACGTAATCATTATTTGTTAAAGTTTTTCCGACATCAGGGTTACTTGTATCACTTTCAATAAGAAGAACTTTCTTTTTTAAGTACTGTGTTAAAAAATCTATTAAAAGCATACTTAAAATACTTTTGCCGACTCCGCCTTTACCGCCTGTTACAAAATATAAAGAACGCGACATTTTATAAATCCTCCGTATCAGGTATTACCTCAAATTGTGCGCTGTTATGCGTTTTATCTTGATTTTTATTAGAAGTAGGAAGTGATTTTCTGAGTTCTTCATAGATATCCGATACTTGTAATTCAGGTTTTGTAATGTCCAGATTTTGAATCGCATTTGTAATAACTTCAGAATTTATTGACGTGTTTAGCAAATTATCATTATCAGCTTGTTGATAATTTTCAATATTTTTTCTGCGTTTATTTCCTTGTGTCATAGAATGTACAAGACGCCAAAGATATCTGGCTGAAGCTGGAGTAAAAACCCATCCGAATCTCGCAAAATGTTCTAAAATTTCAGGTTCTGAATAGTTCTTTTCCTTTGCACAAAGAATACTCGGTAAGAGAAAAGCAATTGCATCTTTTATTTTTAATAAGGTACGTTGTTTTTCAGGTAATTCAAAAAGAGAATTTTTAATCTCTTCCAATGCCTCAATATTTACAAAAACATCGCGTCCCTTTTTGATTATCACATCGGACACACAAATTTCCTCCTTCGTTAAAACTTGAAAATGAGATTAACACAGCAAAAAAAAATATTACTTTTAGGAATACTTTAGAACGGACTTGTATACTTCAAGGATTATTAAAATAAAAAAGAAAGGTAACTTGGACAAGCAGTCCCTTTGCCGTACAAAATACTCTGTATTGTGTCGACAAAGGGAGATAAATGTAATCGACTGCTAAACAGCCTCTCACATTGTGCTTGTAAATGATACTAATTTTTAATTAAGGAGGTAAAAAATGAAACAAAAATTGCGCAATGTTAGACTATATTTAAGAGTAACAAGTGAAGAACGCGAGCTAATAAAATTGTTTTCTGAATTATCAGGATTAACAATGTCTGAATATATGAGAAGACGTGCTTATAACATTCGTGTTGTCGCAAAGTTGGATATTAGTATCCTGAAAGAACTACGAAGACTCGGCGGTCTTATTAAACATATAAATAATGAGTCGCATGGAATTTATAATTCCAAAATAATAGAAACTCTCGAAGCGATAACATCTTGCACTCATATTATTGAAAGAAAGTTATCATGATTGGAAAAATTCCTAAGCCTCGCAGGGACGGCAGAAGCAGTTTTAAGGCATTAATAAATTACTGTCTTGGAGTTACGGGACATTCTACGGGCGCAGTTTTATACGCTGGAAAACAAAATATTAATGACTTCAAAACGGCGGCAATTGAAATGGAATCTTTAGCTATCGAGAGCGTGAGATGTAAAACTCCGGCGTTCCATTTTATTTTGTCGTGGCGTTCACAGGAAAGCCCAACGAATGAACAAGTTGACGAAGCTGTAAATATCGCGCTGACGGAATTAAATTTGCAGGATTGTCAGGCAGTTTGGGGCTTGCAGTCCGACACAGATAATTTGCACGTTCATGTTGCAGTTAATCGAATTTCGCCGAAAACTTTTAAAGCCGTAAAACCTGCCGGAAGTTACAGCAAAAAAGCTCTTGAAAAAGCAGCGCGGAAAATCGAATTTGCTCAGGGTTGGGAAATTGAAAACACTGGACGTTACGAAATAAATTCATTGGGAGAAATTTTCGAGAAAAAAGAAATTTCAAAAAACGAAATTTCTCAGACATCGCGAGATATTGAAGCTCACACAGGATTTGAAAATATTGAGCGTATTGCTAAACGTGAAATTGCACCGATTTTGGAGCAAGCCGTATCATGGGAGGAACTTCATAAAGCTCTTGCGGAACATGGATTTACGTTAAAAGTGCGAGGTAATGGCGCCATTTTGCAGTCGTCCGGCACTAATTTGAAACTATCGAGTGTTTCAAGAAAATGTAGTTTTACACAATTAAAGCACCGATTAGGCACTTATATTTCACCTGATGAAAACCTTATCGTGCGTAATCTTGCACCAATAAGAATTTTAAGAGAACCAATAGCGAACTCGATTGTAACTTCAAAAATAAATTTATCATGGAAAAAGTATCAATCAGAGAGAAATAATTATTTTCAGGCAAAAAATGCTGCTTTGAAAAAATTACGTGAACTTCAAAAACAAGAGCGGAAAAATTTATATTTTCGTCAGAAAGAAAACCGTTCGGATTTATTTTCCAAAGGCTGGAGGGGTCATTGGAAAGAATTTAATCAGCTAAAAAGCATTTTAGCGTTTGTTCAACAAAAAGAGCGTCTTGATTTAAGAGAAAGTCAAAATGACGAACTTCAAGAATTAAAATCGCATTTTTTGAGAATTTTTCCGTCATTTCGAGATTGGCTC
>CALBPU010000124.1 GCA_937899395.1 uncultured Fretibacterium sp. | reverse complement strand
CCTGTAATGTTTTTTGTTACAACGTTTGCAATTTTACAGCCTTATTCTGTAATGTCAATAGTTACAATACAGATACTATTACTTTCACTTCCTGAGTCTGTCTGCCTCCGCCGTAAAAAACTCCCTGATTTATCGAACAATCTTTAGCGTCCCTGCCTGACGAAATTTTTATGTAAGTGTCATCGCATTCACGATTATGTGTAGGGTCTAATGAACGCCATGTTCCGTTATCATAAATCTCTGTCCATGCGTGAGTTGCTCCTTCTCCGGGAATCATTCCGGCAATGTATCGGCACGGTATTCTTTCAAGACGGCATAAAGCTAAGAGAATGTGAGCGTAATCCTGACAAACTCCTCTCCTTAAAGTAAAAGTTTCTTCGGCTGTCGTTGAAATTCCCGTAGCTCCTTGAGTATATGAAAAATCATCATAAAGGACATTCATAAAATATAAAGCCCGTTCAAAATTGCTCACGCCATAATAAACAGGCTCAAGTGTTCTGTGAAATTCGCGGATATTTTTTCCTGCCTTAGTCAAATCCGTCTCATATTTGAAAATTCCTGCTTTATATTCTTCAGCTTTTAATTTGGCTTCAGGATTTATTTTAGCTTCACCGTTCACATCGACTGCGAAATGATCATGCGTTTGATTAGCCGTGCCGTATATGCAAATATTTCCGAACGAATCTCTTTCGGAGCTGCTGAAATGCAGAGGATAAATTTCTATACTGTCATTAAAAATTTTTTGCCTCTCATCACTTGAAGGGAGACAGCGCAATTTGAAGTGATGTTCCCTTACTGGCTCTTCAAATTTTAACTGCATGTGGTAAGTGTATCGAAGCCGCCGCATAATTAATTCATCAATGAAGAAAACTCTATGAGGCTTTCAACCTCTGTGATTAAAGCCTGTCGATTTATATTTTCTTCTTTTACAAGCTCGTTTAATTTTTCAAAATGCTCAGAGTTAAAATTTAAGCTCTTTTTTGCAATTCTGTAATTCATTCTCGCAACTTCACGTTTTATATCGCTGTCCATTGCTCCCATTCTTGAGTATAGATCAACTCGTTCGATTCTTTTTCCGAGTTTTATTATGCTTCGGATTTGTTCATCGTCGATTTTGTCATCGGCCATGCCCCAAAACGCAGCTATGTTATCAACGACTTTCTGTAACTGCAACAAAGGTGCTGCGGATTTTTTTGCTTTATTCATTTCATAGACTGCCATTTGAATATAGCTGAATGTGTCAGAGCCGATTTCCTCACGAAGTTCTATTGCATTGTCATATGCCTTTATAAGAGCAAAATAAATCGAGTTCGGATTGTTTTCATCGAAACAATATTTTTTTGCAAAATCCTCTTTTGTTGTGCAATCAAAAAAATTTTTCCCTCCGTCAATCATGGCGTCAAATTGTTCCGCAAAAAATCTCAAAGTCGTATAAACTCTTTCGCTGTAACGTCCAAGCCAAAATAACCTGCTCGTGTTTTCAAGTGATAAAATCGCCATCATTAAAATCTCCTTTTACTCTGCCATAACCCAAGTGTCTTTGAACCCGCCTCCCTGCGAGGAATTTACGATAAAAGAATCAGGGTTGCGTGAAAATCTCGTTAAGCCGCTTTTCCATACTAAAGGCTCATCAGCCATAAGAACAAATGCTCTCAAGTCTGCTTTTCTGGGAACAGCGTTTCCGTTTTCGTAAATATCAATATCCAAAAAATCAATTACTTCCTGCGCTATAAATCTTCTCGGTTCGGATTTAAGATGAGCAATGAAATTTTCTTTCTCATGCTTTGTCATTTTATTACCGAAAACAACTCCATAGCCCCCTGCTTCAGCAACGTCCTTCAAAACGAGGCTGTCAAAATTTTCCAAAACGTACTCCATATCTTCTTCGTAATACGGCAGATATGTCGGAGCGTTGTTCAATATCGGTTCTTCACCGAGATAATATTTAATCATTGCAGGAACAAAATAATATATTCCTTTGTCATCAGCTACACCGTTTCCTGGAGCGTTAATTAATGCTACATTGCCCTTGCTATAAATATCAAAAATATGAGGTATTCCGATTAAAGATTCTCTGTTGAAATTTACAGGGTCAAGATATTCATCGGAAATTCTTCGATAAACTGCTCCGACTTTTTCTTTTTTGCCTGAGTAATCGATAAAATACAGGTAGTCATTCTCAACTTTGAGATCTTCACAGGTAACGAGACGTGCTCCAGTTTGTTCAGCAAGATAAGAATGCTCAAAATAGGCTGCGTTAAATCTTCCGGGAGTTAATATCACCGTCAGACCTCCCGTATTCACATAGTCCATAGTTGAACGTAAAAGCTCGGCGTAATTTCTGTTGTCCTCAATATGATTTTTCTCGAAAGCTTCGGGAAAACTTTTTCGGCATAAATCACGGGCAATCATTGGGTACGAAGCTCCCGAAGGTATCCTGAGGTTATCTTCAAGAATGTACCAGCTTCCGTTTTTACCCTGAACTAAATCAATTCCCGATATATGAGAATAAATATTTTCAGGCGGTAAAATTCCGTCGCACTGAACAAGATAGCCGCTTCCCGAATAAATAAACTCTTCAGCTACTACTCCGTCAGATATAATTTTTCTGTCAGAATAAATATCTTTTATGAATTCATTAAGAGCTTTTACTCTTTGCTTTAATCCGCGCTCAAGATATTTGAACTCATCATGCTCAATCACCCTCGGTATCATATCAAACGGGAATAACTGCTCATGAAATACGCCGTTCTTATATATCCCGAATTTCACGCCGTAACGCGCAAGCTGTTCATTAACGCTCTCGTAATGTTCCCGCAATTCATGTTCACTTAAATTCATCATCACAATCAAACCCTCATAAAAAAATTGCGAAATATGTTAATCTAAAACGTCGAAATTGTCAAAATAATTTTGTAATTTTCAAAGCAGAATTTTCACGGCACACCACGCTAAAATTATTCCCATCAAAATATTAAACGGCCTGTAATATTTCGTTAAAAATTTTTGCATTAATCCTCCTGCCGTTCCCCATGTTGAAAGGCTCATAACGTTCACCGTTATTACAACAAAACCGTGCAGAAACATTTCAGCAAGACTTGCCCCCGACGGAATAATATATGCCGTAAAAAGTGTCATCAAAAATAAAATTACTTTCATGTTTGAAATTGATAAAAAAAATCCGCTCTTAAAATTTATTGAACTTTTGTTATCGTCTTGAGAATTTTCTTTGCCCGGTTTACTTACAGCGATCTTATAAGCAAGAAAAAATATATATGCTGCTCCGATATACTTCAAATATTCAACAATTCCCGGAATATATTTCGCCAGTTCATGACATGAAATTATCACAAAAATTATCAGCATTAAAAGCCCCGTCAAAATTCCTGAGATAACTTCACGGCCTTTCTTCCAGCCTTCAGTACTGACTGTGTAAAGCGACATTATATTATTAGGGCCGGGCGTAAATGCTGTAACAAGAAGATATGTGATGTATGATAAAAAAGTTTGTATCATAAATGAAACTTGCCTCCTTAAAATTTTTCGCTAATATATCACAATAAGAATTTATTAAGGAGAGATTTTTTATTATGATTTATAAATCAATAGACCAATTAATAGGACATACACCTTTGCTTGAACTCGCAAAAATTGAGAAGCATTTTAATCTTAACGCAAAAATTTTGGCAAAGCTCGAATATTTTAACCCTGCCGGAAGTGTTAAAGACAGAATCGCTAAAGCAATGATTGATGACGCTGAAGCAGAAGGAAAACTCAACCCCAACAGCGTAATCATCGAACCTACAAGCGGCAATACAGGCATTGGTCTTTCATCAGTTGCAGCAGCACGAGGTTACAGAATCATAATCGTTATGCCCGAAACAATGTCAATCGAACGCAGAAAATTAATGAAGGCTTACGGAGCTGAATTAGTTTTGACGGAAGGTTCAAAAGGAATGAAAGGCGCAATCGAAAAAGCCTCTGAACTTGCAGCCGAAATTCCCAACAGCTTCATCGCGGGACAATTCGTTAATCCTTCAAACCCCAAAATTCATCGTGAAACTACAGGCCCTGAAATTTGGAATGACACTGAAGGCCATGTTGATTATTTTGTTGCAGGAGTTGGAACAGGCGGAACTTTAACAGGCACGGGAGAATATTTGAGATTTCAAAATCCCAATGTGAAAATTATTGCTGTTGAACCTGCAGGCTCTCCTGTTTTATCATCAGGACGTTCAGGCTCTCATAAAATTCAGGGAATAGGAGCAGGATTTGTTCCCGAAGTTTTGAACACTAGGCTTTACAACGAAATCATAGCCGTAAAAGATGATGACGCTATTAACACGGGAAAATTAATCGGCAAAGTTGAGGGCTTCCTTGTAGGAATTTCATCAGGTGCAGCTCTTTATGCCGCTATCGAAATCGCTAAACGTGATGAAGCTAAAGGCAAAAATATCGCCGTAATTCTTCCTGATACGGGAGAACGTTATTTATCGACAGCATTATTCGCAGATTAAATTATGAGCAGTTTAGAAGAGGCAATGAAAAATTCTGAGGCTGAATTAATTTCATTAACTGCTGAAGACAAATTTAATTACAACGGAATTAAAGAGAACATCGAATCGGCATTCCTTAATATTCAAGCAGCAATGTTTCCTTCACATATTAATCATGAGGGAAGAAGCATCGCTGAAAATTTGAAACTAGCAAGCGAAAAAATTAATAACGCCATCAAAAAAATTTTGCATGACGAAGTTAATAACATCTCCGAAACTTTAACGGCGAAATTAATTTCAAAACTCCCTGAAATCCGCAAAAAATTATTGACCGATATAACGGCGGCTTATCAGGGAGACCCTGCTGCTAAAAATACCGACGAAATTATTTTGGCTTATCCCGCATTCATTGCCATAAGTGCTTACAGAGTAGCTCACGAACTCTATGTCATGAATGTTCCTTTAGTGCCTAGAATAATCACCGAGTATGCTCACAAATTAACAGGAATTGACATTCACCCGGGAGCTTCGATAGGCGAATATTTTTTCATTGATCACGGAACGGGCGTTGTAATCGGTGAGACATCGACAATAGGAAATCGAGTGAAAATTTATCAGAACGTTACTATAGGAGCAAAAAGTTTTGATGCTGCACCTGACGGGACGTTGATTAAGGGAATTAAACGACACCCTGATATTGGCAACGACGTTGTAATTTATGCAGGAGCTACGATTTTAGGAGGGCAAACAGTAATCGGAGACAACTGCGTAATAGGCGGTAATGTCTGGCTGACTCATTCCGTTAAATCAGGAGAAACTGTTGTTAATGAACGTTAGCTTCGTGAATTTTTGCTTTTTTCGTTGAGCCTGTACAAAATTTTCATGGCCTGTTTAGGAGTTATGTTATCCATATCGAGGCTTGCAAGCTCTTCAATAATTCCGTCAGTCTCAGGTGAAAATAACATAATCTGACGTTTTAATGCAATTTGAGGAAGAGGTTCGGAAATTTTTTCGGTATTAACTCCCTCTTTCTCGAAATTTTCAAGAAGTTCAAAAGATCTCCTCAAAACTACATCAGGAAGCCCTGCTAATCTCGCTACTTCAATTCCGTACGAACGATCCGCTGCTCCTTCTTCAACCTGATGCAAAAATAAAATTCCGTCCTTACCTTCAGAAACGGCCATGCTGTAATTTTTAACGCCCTCTAATCTTTGTTCAAGGCATGTTAATTCATGATAATGTGTAGCAAATAATACCCGCGATTTTGAAGCTCCCTGCAAATATTCAAGTACTGCCCAAGCTATGCTCATTCCGTCCCACGTAGCTGTACCTCGTCCGACCTCATCTAAAATTATCAGGCTTCTGTCTGTTACGTTGTTCAAAATATTCGCAGTCTCCAACATTTCAACCATAAATGTACTGCTGCCTCTGACTAAATCATCTCTTGCTCCAATTCGAGTGAAAACTCTGTCAACAAGTCCGAACCTTGCTTTTTCAGCAGGTAGCCATAATCCGGCTTGAGCCATTATTGATAATAAAGCCGTCATTCTTAACCAAGTTGATTTTCCTGCCATGTTAGGGCCTGTTAAAATTATTACACGTGATTTATTATCGCCGCAGTTAATTTTCACGTCGTTAGGAACAAATCCTGAAGTCCTCAATTCGTTTTCAATGACCGGGTGTCGGCCTCCTTTAATTTCAATTACGTCCGAATTATCAACAACAGGGCAAACATAATTTCTGTCTCTGGCTAGTCCCGCAAATGATGAAACGCAATCCAAAATTCCTAATAATTTTCCTGTTAATCTTAATTGTCCTCCATATTCAAGAGTTTTATTGATTATTTCGTTATAAATTTCGGTCTCAATTCGTGAGATTTCGGCACTGCTGTTTAACATCTTCGTCTCAAAATTTTTGAGTTCAGGTGTCGTATATCGTTTTGAATTTACAAGAGTTTGAGTTTGTCTGAAATAATCGGGCTGAATTGTCAAACCGTTTTTCCCTGCCTCTAAATAATATCCGAAGGCATTTGTGAAACCTGCTTTTAATTTCGGAGTTGCAGTTGCTTCACGTTCCTTTTCAAGATATTCAGAGAGCCATTTTTCGCCCTGTGTTGAAATATTTCGCCATTCTTCAAGCTCCTGATTAAAACTTGAACGAATTATCGGCCATGCTCCAAAATTTCGAGGCAAATTTTCTTCTAAAGCACTCTCTAAATATTCGCTTAAATTTTTAAGGTCAGGAATATTTTTTATTAACCCCTCCACCGCTGAAGCGGTTCCCCTCCCCTTATCAAGGGCGGCAAGATTCTCGTCTCCACTGCTAAGGGGAGATGTCGATTTATCAACAGAGGGGTTCGGAAGTGAAATATTTTTAATGTCGGGAATTATCCTGAGAGTGTCCCGAATTGCTCCTAAATCCGTAGGGTTTCCTGTTCCAAGTGAAAGCCTCGATAAAGCCCTCTCAATATCTCTCGTGCCTGCCAATAAATCCGACATCATTGAACATTCACTTCGAGCATTAACAAGAACTTCAATAGATTTTTGCCTGCGTTCGATTCCTTTCAAGTCCATTAAAGGTCTTAATATCCAATCTCTTAAAGCTCGTTTTCCCATAGGTGTTCTACATTTGTCGATTGATGATAACAACGAAACACTATCGCCCGATGTTTCGGGAATTAACTCCAAATTTTTTTGAGCAGCAGAATCTAAACTCATTCTCTCTCTTATTAATAGAGGTGAAATTTTTAGTATGCTGTTTAACGTGCTGAACTGTGTAGCCGAAAGATATTCAAGAGCAGCCCATGCACTTCCGACACACGGATCGTCTTCATCAATTCCGAAACCTTCGAGCCTTGAAACTTTCAAAGCTGATTTTAATTTCACCGCAGCACTTTCGATTTTGAAATTTTCCGCTGAAACAGGTAACAAATTATAATCATTCAAAAATTCGGGTAATTTTTTTACGTTTGAAGGATAAAGAATTTCTCCCGGAGAAAAAGCTGTAATCATTGCGGCAGCTTCACGTTCACTCAAAGTTCCTGCTTCAAGGTCTCCTGTATTAACGGATAAAAGAGCAACTGCAATTCCATTTTTCAACGGCCAAACTGAAGCTAAATGTCCGCTTAAATCTCCCGAATTATCATCAGGCACATAAGTTCCGGGAGTTACTACACGGATAACTTTACGTTCAACAATTCCCTTTTTCGGATCAGGTTCACCGATTTGCTCACATATTGCAGCCCTGTAGCCCGCCTTAATCAATCTCCCTAAATAAATGTTCAAAGCATGATAAGGTATTCCTGCCATAGGAATTTTCTTTTGAGAATCTCTGGCAGTCAATGCAATATCCAAAACTGCCGCAGCATTCTTAGCATCATCGAAAAACATCTCGTAAAAATCTCCCATTCTGAACAATAACAAACAATCCTGATATTGTTCCTTGAAAATCTTGTACTGTTCGAGCCAAGGAGTAATTTTTATATCTGAAGGTATCATTCTAATATTTGCCAGCTTTCTGATGTCGATAAATTTTCAAGAGCATGAATAATTTTACCTTGAATATCGGGTACGTTCTTCTGAAGCTCATAAACAAATTCACGGGTCTTTTGTCTTTGAGTATGTCCTGCAAAAGGACAGGCACTCGGAATAACAGGAAGTTCAAGCCGTTTTGCTTCGTCAATAATCGCTGCTTCACTTGACAAAACCAAAGGCCGTATTACTGTTACGTTAGTTCTTGACATGTGAGCTACAGGCATGAAACTTTTTGCCCGTCCTGTGTGAAACAAATTCATGAAAAAAGTTTCGACAGAATCATCAAGACTATGACCTAAAGCTAATTTGTTGAAACCGTTTTCAGATGCCCATGAGCTTATAATGCCTCTTCTCATATTTGCACAAAATGAACAAGGCGATTTTTCGTTACGAATATTAATAATTTCGATGATAGGATGTTCGATGATTTTGTAATCAATATTTTTTTTCTCGCAATAATCTTCTAACGGTTCTGTATTCATTCCCGTTAATTTCACTGTAAAAGCAGAGAGCGAAAATTTAACGGGGCTTCGTTTTGAGAAATCGTTAAGAGCGTGCAACAAAACTAAACTGTCTTTTCCTCCCGAGAGACCAACTAAAACTTTATCACCTTCGTTAATCATGTGCCAATTAGCGAGAGCCTTACCGATTTTTCTTCTAAGAGCGTTACATAAAGGAACATTAAAATTTTTCATGGCAATATAATATAATAAAAAAAATTTTTATGAACAGGTGAAAAAATACAATGGCAATAATTCAAATTGTTCAATGGGACGACACGTTAAATTCAAATGATGTTTTAGCGTGGCGTTACGTTGATAAAAAAAATCCTTCTAAGAGTGAAGAATTAGGGAACTGGACGCAATTAATAGTTCGTGAAAATCAGGAAGCAATTTTATTCAGGGACGGTCAAGCATTGGACTTGTTCAGAGCAGGGAGGCATTCGTTATCGACTGATAACATTCCTTTATTGCGCAGATTAATTAACTTGCCTACAGGAGGTGAAAGTGCTTTTAAGGCGGGAGTGTGGTTCATCAACAAAGTTAATTTGCTTGATGTAAAATGGGGAACTCAATCACCGATTTTGTTACGAGACCCTGAATATCAAATTCCGATTTATGTCAGAGCATACGGCCAATTCGGATTAAGAGTAAACGAGAGCAGACAGTTTGTTTTGAAGCTTGCAGGAAATAAAAACTCATTAAGCCGTGAGGACATTGAAACTTATTTCAAGGGATTAATTCTCAGCAGAATGGGCGATATGATTTCAACTTACATAGCTCATAAGAAAGTAAATATTTTTGAGATTAATTCATACCTTGAAGACATGTCCAACGAGGCCGTCGAAAAAATCAAACCTGAATTTGCAAATTACGGAATTGAGGCATTGAATTTTTATTTCGGCTCGGTTAATGTTGTTGAAGATGACAGCCTGAAAAAATTGAAGGACGCTATGAGCGAACGTGCCAGCATGAATGTTATAGGTTATAACTATCAGCAAAAACGTTCGTTCGATGTTATGGAAAACGCGGCTAAAAATGAGGGCGGAAGTAATTTGCTCGGAGCAGGCGTAGGACTTGGAGCAGGAATGGGAATGGGAGGAATGTTCGGTCAAATGGCGGCTCAAATGGGACAATATATTAATCCTCAACAACAGCCTCAACAAGTTCAACAAAATTTTTCAGCTCCTCAACCTACTCAAACTGAAAAACAAAATTCAGGCGAAACAGTTTGTCCTTCATGCGGAAAAAATGTTATGGCAGGTGCTTCATTCTGTATGTATTGCGGAGCGAGGTTGGCTTGTCCGAAATGCGGAAATGCTTTAATACCGGGAGCAAAATTCTGTCCGAATTGCGGAACACAAATTTCATAAAAGAAAGGTGAGAAAAAATTATGGGAAAATTTTTCAACAAAATTCGTCAGGTATTTAACATATTTTTGATAATGCTGTTAATCGGATTAGCGGCGGCAGTTTTCGTTTATTTTTTGACAAC
>CALBPU010000123.1 GCA_937899395.1 uncultured Fretibacterium sp. | reverse complement strand
AACGTACTGGACATTACGAAGTAAATTCTTCGGGAGATATTTTATATAAAAAAGAATTTTCAAAACCTGAAATTTCTCAGACAGCGAGGGACATTGAAGCCTATACGGGGGAAGAAAGTTTTGAACGTATTGCAAAACATGGGCTTGCAGAAATTTTAGAGTCCGCAAGAAGCTGGGACGAACTTCATCAAAATTTAGCGTCAAGGGGTTTTGAGCTTGAACGCAAAGGCAACGGAGCAGTCTTGAAGCAAGGCGACAAAGCCGTGAAACTTTCGCAAGTATCCCGAAACAGCAATTTTTCAAAATTAGAGCAGAGGCTTGGCGAATATCAGGAACGGCAGAATGACATAATCATTCAAATACCGCCAAAGATTTTTCATGAAAAAATTGAATCAGAATCAAAAGCTCCCTCAAAAAATTTTTCGTGGGAAAAATACCTTTCTGAAAAAAATAATTATTTGGAGAAAAAATCATCAGTCCTTAAAAAATTACGTGAGCGTCAGAAACGGGAACGCGACATTTTATATCAGCGTCATAAAGAAAGCCGCTCTGAATTATTTTCCCGAAGCTGGCGCGGACATGGCAAAGAACTTAACCAGCGGCGAAGTTTCATGGCTTTTTTCCAGCAGAAAGAACTTCTTGATTTACGGGAAAAGCAGGACGATGAAATGCAGGAATTAAAATCTCATTTTCTGAAAATCTTTCCTAAATTCAGGGACTGGCTTGCGGCTCAAAATAACAAAGATTTATCACGTCTGTATCGTAATTCAGGACAGTTCGTATTACTGCCCGAACAGTCAGGGATAAAAATCGCCCAGCCCCGAAAAATTGATTTACGTGATTATCAGGCACGGCGCGGAGCAGGAAACAAGGTCTTGTACTGTCGAGACGGAAGTTTCACGGCGGATTTTTCAGACATGGGCAAAAGAATTATTTTGAATAAGAAAAAACTCACGGAAGAATCCGTAGCGGCGGCTTTGCAGTTGGCTAATCAGAAGTGGGGAGCTACCGTCATTACTGGAAATGACGAATATAAGGAGCTTTGCGTTAAGGCGGCTGTGAAATACGGTTTGAAACTTGCCAATCCCGATTTAGCGGCAGAAGTTGAAAGGCGCAGACAAGCTCAAAGACAATCTCAGTTTATAACAGTTGAAGAGATTTCAAAATTAAATTTAGCCGAAAATCCCCAAATTTACACGAATCCGCGAAAAGACAACCAGCAATACACGGGGCGAATCGTCCATATAAACGAAAATAGCGGCTACTGTGTCCAGTTAGTCGGTCAGCGGAGTTTATTTGTTCATATGCTTGAAAAACTTGAACGTCAGCCGTTAAAGGGCGAAACGCTGAAAATTTCATATTCAGATGAAATTCATCGGGCAAAAATCCAGCGCGAGGAAGTTCGCAGACGGACTCAAAGCCTGTAAAAACTTGCCTGTAAAAGAAAAAATTAAGAAAGGATTTTTTATCATGGACGAAAAATTGCAGGAAATTCTCGATTATTACGGAGCAAATTTAGACAACAGCGGCGAACCTGACGAAATGCCCGAATTTGAGGGTGTCGTGAAGTTCCCGACCATTGAAGAAGAAGTGCAAAGAACTCAGGAATGGGCGCGAAAAGTCGAGAGTTGGCACAGGGACGGAGGCGAAAATTTATGATTTCTTCAAAAGCTCAAAAATACCGCGATGAACTTGTCAAAAAATTATGCGAGGCAATGGAAAACGGTACTGCCCCGTGGCAGAGGACATGGACTGACGGGGACGCTCCGTTTAACGCCGTAAGCGGCAGGGCGTATCATGGAATCAACGCCGTAAATTTAGCGTTGCAAAGTCAGGCGTTAGGACATTCTGAGGATGGAAGATGGCTCACTTTTGACCAAGCAAAAGAGAAAGGCTGGCACGTAAAACAGGGCGAAAAAGGAACTCATATTGAATTTTATAAATTTGAAGAGAAACCAAAATTTGACGGAGCTGGCTCTCCTGTCCTTGATTCTGACGGCAAGCAGGAAGTTGAAAAGAGTGTTGTTGTGAGAAATTACGTAGTTTTTCATGCCTCGCAGATTGAGGGGATACCGCCTTATGAACCGAAAGCCCGAAATCCCATCGAAGACAACGAAAAAGCCGAGCGGATTTTGAAAGAATCAGGCGCGAAAATTAAGTACGGAGGCAACGAGGCTTTTTATAACCGCACTGACGACTTCATTCAGCTTCCCGAAAAAAGTCAGTTCAAGACTCAGGCGGATTATTACGCGACCGCACTTCATGAAATATCCCATTGGACAGGACATTCAAGCCGATTAAACCGTCCTGCTTCGAGTGACATGAAATCTGAAACTTACGCCAAAGAAGAGTTAGTAGCTGAGATAAGTTCGATGTTCGTGTCGGCTGAGACTGGAATACCGCAGACTCAGGAGCATTTTGAAAATCACGCTTCATACGTTGATTATTGGGTTAAAGCTGTCAAGGAAGACCTAATGCGCTTTTTAAGGCGGTAAATCAGGCTCAGAAAGCCTCAGAGGAAATTTTGAAATATGAGCGAGTCCGTGAACAAAATCAGGAGCAGACGCTTTCAAATTTAAATCCCGAACAGAAGCCCGTCATAACGAAGCAGATGATTCAGGACTTGAAACTCATTGACGGCAATCCCGAAATTTTTGACAATCCGCGAACGGACGGACAGCAATTCAAAGGAAAAATTCTTCACGTTGATGAAGAAAAAAAATTTTGCGTCCAGCTTATCGGGAAAAACAGCCTTTATGCCCTCAAACTCGAAAAATTAGAGCGGCTTCCCGAAGTCGGCGAAAATCTCAAAATTTCGTTTGACGAAAAAGGCGAAAAAGCAAAAATCAGCGTTCAGAAAGAACGCCAGCATGGCTTGAAGCGTTAAGGGCAAAAAAATGGCAAAAGAATCGTCTCTCCATGAAGCACGGCGCAGATTTAACGAAGT
>CALBPU010000122.1 GCA_937899395.1 uncultured Fretibacterium sp. | reverse complement strand
GCAAATTTTCTTTGAACCATTCATAATTTTTATCAGCATTACAAAAATCGCTCATATTGAAAACCTCCTTAGAACATATTGTAAATTATATCAAAAGAAAGTCCCCCTCCTTAGAGGGGTTCTTATCTCAAATATTTCCCTGCAAGTTGTTTGTAATATTTTTGCGCCTTTCTCAAATATTTTCTGTCATCAGCACTAATCCACTTCATGAATTTTTTCTTCTCATCTTGAGTTAATCCGTGCAGCGGATCCATAGCCTTCATAGACGTTTTTAAGCCTTTGTCAGTTCCGTCAAGCTGTTTGTATTCCCTCATATATTGTTTAATCGCAGCCTTATCCTTATACCTCATGGCCATTTTTAATTTTCTGAGCACTTCACCCCGTTTGGTTGTAGCGAACCCGTCAAAATGTTTGTCAAGAACACGTTCTTGGAATTGCCGAACCTTATCAAGTGTCTGAAAATAAGCTGCTTCGTCAGGGTCAACAGAGTACAACAACAAATTTAGAGCTTCATTCCAATCATTTCTAGGTTGTCCTGTAATCGCTTTATACGGCCATGTTAAACCAACTGACGAGGCAACGTGCATTCCGCTATCCTTAATTGTCCTTGTATGGAAAATATCAGGATACATATTTCTGCCTGTTGCCAGTTCAATCGGCATAGTGATTAAAGGGTTTAGAGAGTTAATAGTCTTATTAATAGGAGCTTGAGCTATTTTCTTAATATAACCGCCTAAAGTCTGTTGACCGTTTAACATTTGTTTTGCGTCAAGGAAAATGCTATCAAGGCTGAACCAGTCTCCCAAATCAGTGAGCGCCCCAATTCTGTCGAAGTAATGAATATCGCCGCCCCATTTCCCAAGCGTCAAATGCGGTCTGAACTTCACATCTTCAGGGAGTTCATTATCTTCTTCAGGAAACACAGCCCTATTAAACGCCTGAACAAGCATAGTGAACAAAGCGATCTTGCCAAAAGTTTCAGCGGCACTCAAAGCATAGAACGGCACTTTAGCCCCCTGAGCAAGCATAAATCTTTTGGTAAAATCCGAAGAATTTTTGCCCGTAAAACCGTTCTTCATAATCCTGTAATAGCGCCTTGCATTGGCTTCCATCCATGAATAAAACGGTATCGCAAATTCCCTTAACTGTTTTCCGACATCGGAAATATTTTGATAATCTCCGAGTAACTCGTTCGACATCTTATAAGCCCTGTCTTTAACATCATCGAGTGCCATAACTTCCTCTTGAATGGAAGCTCCCCAAGTTTTAGGAGTGCCGTTATTCTTGTCCATTTGTTGCTTATAATCCAGATATGCGGAATATCTCAAAAGTTGCTCACGCCATTCTGTAAAAGCTCTTTCACGTGCGAAAAACTGTCTGATTAAATTCCAGCCTCGTTTAGGGATAGAACGATTTTCAGATTTATTAATTTCTTCATGGACTTTATAAGCTCTCTTGTTATGCAGAGTTTCAAACATTCCCTTAGC
>CALBPU010000121.1 GCA_937899395.1 uncultured Fretibacterium sp. | reverse complement strand
GATTTGTCGGAATTTTTCATTGTGAACCAAGCTAAATGTTGTTCGGATAAATCCATAACTGTTCCTGAACGTTTGAGCAAATTTGATTCCATAGCTCCTACTGAAGCATGTGCCCAGCATGTCCCGTAAGAGCCTTGATTTTTAACCGACGTAACATAACCGCTGTCTCTCAAATCATATTTTGATGAACCTGCCGATTTATCTTTTGCACGCCTTGAGTTTTCTACAGGAGGATTATTAACTAGGTGTGAAAGGTCTACAGGTATCGGAATATATCCGTTTGAATTTGATGATGCTGCGCCGTCTTTGAGATTGTTGTTTTGATTTTGATTTTGCCATTTTGTAAATTCGCGTGAGAGAGGTTTATATTCTCCTTGAATTTTTTCGTCAGCAAAAACAGGGAAAAAAAGTCCTGAATTTAATATCAGAAACAAAATTAAAACACTCTTCAAAAATTTTCGCATTCTTAAAATCTCCCTTCAAAATTTTTAATCTATTAAATATTTCTCGGTGTAAACTGTTATATATTTTAATGCACAAAGGGGAAAAATTTTATGCGATTATTTATAACGACGCTTTCACTTTTAAGCATAATATCTTTCGGATATGCTTTAGCAGGTTACGGGACTTCGTTAATGGGAAATGAAATCAGATTTGATTATGTTGTTTCAGGATTAATCGGAGGATTTTTTTGCGGAGGTCTTGCGATGTTTTTGTGGTACAGACACAGGAAAGACTTCTTTGATTAAACCCCTCTGTCAGCTTCACTGACATCTCCCCTAACTTAGTGGAGACAAGCGAACAAAGACTTGCGCCCCCTGACAAGGTGGAGAGGGGCCAAACTTGTTTGGCGAGGGGATCAAAGGAAGGTGGATCGCTTTAGCGGTGGAAGGGTTGTTATATTTTTCAAGTGTTTTCACTATAAGTATACACTTTGCAATGTAATTAAGAATAAGAGCCTGTTCAGATTAATAATTTTCAGATACTGGACAGGCTCTTTTTAAGTCCTCTTTATAATATAAATTTTTTGAGTTTTTAGCTATGTAATCAAAATTTTGTGATAGTATTTACAAATTATTTTTTTATTCGGTTTTTAGGAGGTTAAAAATTTTTTATGGACAGTAAAGATTATAAAGACACTTTGAATTTACCCGTAACAGATTTTCCTATGCGGGCAAATTTAGCTAAACGTGAACCGTCATTCTTAGAATTTTGGCATTCACACGACATCTACCATAAAGCTCTCGACGCTCATAAAAATTCGGAAGAACACTTCCAGCTTCATGACGGCCCGCCTTATGCAAACGGAGACATTCACATCGGTACAGCGTTCAACAAAATATTAAAGGACTTCATCGTTAAATCAAAAACAATGACAGGACGTTATACACCTTATGTTCCCGGTTGGGACACTCACGGATTGCCGATTGAATTAAGGGCGTTAAAGGATGGAGGACTTTCAAAATTAGGAACCGGAGTTGACCCTGTTGAGCTGCGAAAAAAATGTAAAGAGACCGCCTTGCATTATCTCAACGTTCAGCGTGAAGAATTTAAGCGTTTGGGAGTTTTAGGTGAATGGGATAAACCTTATATAACTTTAGATCCTGAATACGAACATTTAGAACTTCATGCTTTTGCAGACATGGTTGAAAAGAGCTTAATTTACAGAGGATTAAAGCCTGTTTATTGGTGTACAGATTGTCAGACAGCTTTAGCAGCAGGAGAAATCGAATACTGGGACGAAGAATCACCTTCAGTTTATGTTGCTTATCCTATGCCGAAAATCGCCGAAAAATTTCCCGAATTTGAAAATAAAGATGTCTATATTGTAATTTGGACCACAACTCCGTGGACATTGCCTTCAAGCGCAGCCGTTGCAGTTCACCCGAGATATGAATACGGATTTTATGAGGTTGACGGGAAAATTTACATCATGGCCGAAGCCCTTAAAAACGAAGTCGCAAAACAAACAGGGCTTTCAATCGGTGAAGCTGTAAAACTTGTTAAAGGTGCTGAACTTGAAAATCTGAAACCTTTACACCCGTTTTATGAGCATGAATTATTAGTTGTGCTTGCTGATTATGTTGAACTTGGAACAGGTTCAGGCTGCGTTCATACTTCACCCGGACACGGCGTTGAGGACTATGAAACAGGCGTTAGATACGGATTAAAAGTTTACAGCTCCGTTGATCATGCAGGACATTTTGAGAAAGATATGAATATTGTCGGCGGAATGTCTTTAGATGAAGGCGGTAAAAAGGCTATTGAGTTAATCAAAGAAAAAGGAAGATTGTTAGGTTTCGGAAAAATTCAGCACAGTTACCCTCATTGCTGGCGATGTAAAAAACCCGTAATCTTCAGAGCAACTGATCAATGGTTTATCAACGTAGCAAAATTCAAAGACGAAGCATTAAAAATTATCGACAACAATGTTAAATGGATTCCTGAATGGGGACATGACAGAATTTTTAACATGGTCAGCTCACGTTCGGACTGGTGCATAAGCCGTCAAAGAGTTTGGGGTATTCCTGTACCTGCAATTCGCTGCAAGGACTGCGGACAATTTACGCTCACACCCGACAGAATTAGAATGCTTGCTGAAAAAGTTAAAACTTCTCCTGACGGTACGAGTATATGGTGGCGTGAAAGCCTTGAAAATTTATTCGGTGAAAAGGCTAAATGCGATCATTGCGGCTCACATAACGTTGAAAAAGACAGCAACATTTTAGATGTATGGTTTGATTCGGGAGTATCTCATATTTCGGTCTTAAATGAAAAATTCGGTTTGAAATGGCCTTGCAATATGTATCTCGAAGGAAGCGATCAACACAGAGGCTGGTTCCAGTCGTCATTATTAACTGCTGTTGCTATTAAAGGCCAAGCACCTTACAAGGAAGTTTTGACACACGGCTTTACACTTGACGGAGAAGGCCGCAAAATGTCGAAATCACTTGGCAACACTACTGCACCTCAAGAGGTCATCAACGAATTCGGAGCGGATATTTTGAGGTTGTGGGCAGCGTCATCTGATTACAGAAACGACGTTAGGATTTCAAAGCAGATTTTGAAAACTTTATCCGAGACTTACAGACGAATCAGAAATACAGCGAGATTTTTGTTAGGCAACCTTCATGACTTCAAGCCCTCCGAAAATTCATTGCCCTATGAAAAACTTTTCTCAATGGACAAATGGATTTTAGACAGGCTTCACAGAATTATTTCGAGAGTTTATGAGGCGTTTGAGGATTACGAATTTCATGTGCCGGTATCGTTAATTCATTCGTTCTGCGTTAATGAGCTTTCAGCATTCTACCTTGATATTAGCAAGGACAGGTTGTATGTTGAGGATAAAAATTCTCTCACAAGACGCAGCGCACAAACTGCAATGTGGGAAATTCTTTCATGTTTAACAAGAATGCTTGCGCCGTTATTAAGTTTTACTGCTGAAGAAATTTGGCAGGAAATGAGAAAAATTGACGACACATTGCCCGAAAGTATATTCCTTTCAGATTTCCCTGAACAAAATAAATCATATCTCAATGATGAACTTAACAGTTTATGGAGCGAGGCCGTAACTCTCAAAGGAGCAGTCAGCCGTATGCTTGAGACAATGAGAGCCGAAAAAATTATCGGAACATCTCTTGAAGCTTCTGTTCAGGTGAAAAAATCCGATGTTCTGAAAAAACTTGAAATTTCATTTACTGCTGAAGAGCTTGCGGACATTGTAATCGTATCAAAATTTGAATGGGTTGATGAACTTTCACTCGCTAAAATTTTCAATGATACTGAAACGGGCTTTGAAATTGCAGGAGATTTTGCGAAAGGTAACAAATGTCCTCGTTGTTGGAAGTATGAAGAACATACCGACGAAAACGGACTGTGTAAACGCTGCGCAAAAGTTCTCGATAATTAAAGTCGAAAAGTTTGATACCGATAAATAGACTGTGAGGGCATGGAAGCCAAACACTGCAAGGGAATGCGGCACAGGAACCTTAAAATATAGAAATATAGATTATAAAATTTGAGAGACGGGTTTTAGTTAGAATGAATGAAAGGACAAAATTCCCGTTGGCAGGAGGCTTAATATAATGAGAATATATCACAACATACCGGCACTTACAGCGTATAATTCGTTGAACTCGACGAACAACGCAATGGAAAAGACCATTGAAAAACTTTCAACAGGTCTCAGAATTAACTCAGCAGCAGATGACGCAGCAGGGTTCGCAATCAGTGAAAAAATGCGTTCACAGATTTCAGGACTTGAAATAGCAATCCGAAATACTCAGGACGCTACATCAATGTTACAGGTTGCAGAAGGCGCACTCGGTGAGACCAACTCAATGTTACAGAGAATGCGTGAGCTTGCTGTACAGGCTTCAAACGACACTTTAACATCACAGGACAGAAGCTATATTCAGCTTGAAATCAATCAGCTTGCAGATCAGATTGACCGTATAGCAAAGACGACTCAGTTCAACAAAAAACGTTTGCTTGACGGAAGCTCAGCAGGAATTACATCATCGAGCAACATTAACGTTAAGGCATATGTAAACGGTTCATTGAGAGAGATTGACCAGTTCGGGCAGAAAAAATCATTTGAAGGCAACTACAGAATCAAAATCAACGTTGATCCTAATCAAACAGGTAAAGGACAGGTTCAGAAGTCCTCAGTCATGACAATCAAACACCCGAACGTTATTACGAGCGTTTCAAAGAACGAGGAAAAGGGCATTATTGACGTAGCCGTTGACAGTTTACCAGCAGCAAACTGGAAGGTAGCTGTTGATGACGCAAACACAACATCTGAAGTAATCGGTGCTTACGGTTTCTCAAATAGCGGAAAACAGGTTATGGCAAGCGACATATCAAATTATTTTGATTTAGGCGGAACGTCTGATAACAACGCAAGCATTTTGTTCACTGTTACTTCAATGACAGGCGATAATAATGACGGTGTAGTTATTCTTAGTGCCCAGTCAAATATTCTTAAAACTGACGGAAGTGTTGACAGTCAGATAATGGATAATATCACTCTTAAAACAGGCGGCAGCGATCTTGACATTAGCAAACTTGTAGGAATGAACGCAGGCAGCGGCGGTCTTACTGTCGCACTTGAATCAAACGGAAGTTTTGAAGATTATTCAGTCGGAAGCAAATTCGTTCTTAACGTCAGAGCCAGTGCAGGTGATATAGGTGTAACGATTACAGGAGATCAGGATCTTGATTGGCCGGAAGCATGGTACAATCCCGATACTGAAACAGCAGAAGTTGGTACTCCCACATATTTGGACGACAATGATAAATATTCTCAGGGAGATCCAAAACCGCTTGTATCACAGCCTGTAATTTTCAACATTAATAACAGCTCGTCAACTGATACTCAGAATAAGCAAATTCATTTCAGAAATTTCTATCTCAATTCTGAAAACGGTACAGTTTACAACGGGGATATTATCCTTACGACCAACGATAAATTCGCTAATGCTGCAAAAGATGACGAACTCGCAAGCTTCACATCAGCTTACATCGGCAAGACAGCAGTAGGAGATACAAAGCTCAGAGACCTTAACACGTTCTGGAACTCTTCTGGAGTTTTCATGCTTGATGAACCCAAAACTATAACCCTTACTCAGGGTGATGGCACAAGCACGACTGTTACTCTTTACTCAACCGACACTCTTAACGAACTCAAAGCTAAGTTCAACGACGCAATCGCTAACGGACTTGGACAGGCAAAATATTTGTCAGAAGGTACAGACTCAAGCAAATTCTGCACATTCGTTGAGAAGGAACAGGGTGTCGCAATGCCCAGCCAAGGACTTGAGACAGTTGCAGGAACTTTCATCTTCAGATCTCTTCTTCCCGGAAATGCAGGAGATATTACGTTCAGCGGTGATGAAGATCTCATTAACACTCTTGCTTTTAACGTCGTTCAGGAAAGTTCAACATCAGCTTATGTAGCTTCAATTTATGACGCTCATACAGGCGTTCCTGTAGAAGGTGCAACGAATGTTAAAGTTGCTGATAACCGTTTAATCGGAATACTTCACCCGAACGTTGACATTGAGTTCAGCGCAACAGCTAACATCAAAGCTACATGGAGCGACAGTGAAGATAATTTCCTTCTCACAGCAGATACAGACGCTTATGAAGCAGTAATTCACATCGTTGACAGTTCAACAGTTTTCCAGATCGGTGCTAACGAAGGTGAAGACATCGCAATCGACATCGGAAACATGAGCGCAGGTGCATTAGGCGTTACAAATATTAACGTTTCAACACGTACGACAGCTTCAAAGGCAATCGGTCAAATTGACGCAGCCATTAACAAAGTCTCAACCCAGCGTGCAAAAATCGGAGCTTATCAGAACGCTCTCGAGTACACAAGCGAGAACTTGACAACGACAATGACCAACTTAACGGCAGCAGAAAGCCGCATAAGAGACGCAGACATGGCTCAGACGATGATGGAATTTGTAAAACTTCAAATCCTCAACCAGTCGGGAACTTCAATGCTTGCTCAAGCAAACCAGCTTCCGCAGTCAGTAATGAGCTTATTGCAGTAATAATAAAGCCAAAAACGCAAAAACTTTTTTTTAACATAAAACTCCACCCCAAAAAAGATTCCGAAATGATAAAAAGTTTCGGGTCTTTTTTTTTGTATTTTGTTGTATAATAAATCTGAATTAATTTTGAATTTATTAGGAGGAATTTTATTATGGCTGTAAGAGTTGCTATTAACGGCTTTGGAAGAATTGGCCGTCTTGCGTTCCGTCAGATGTTTGATGCGGAGGGCTATGAAGTCGTCGCGATTAATGACCTTGTTAAACCCACAATGCTTGCTCATCTTCTCAAGTATGACACAACACACGGACGTTACAAATATAGCGTTGTTGGAGATGACGAGAAACACACCGTAACCGTCAACGGAAAAGAAATCAGAATTTACGAAGAGAAAGACGCAGCAAATCTTCCTTGGGGAGAACTTAAAGTTGATGTCGTTCTTGAGTGCTCAGGTTTCTACGCTTCAAAGGCAAAATCAGAAGCTCACATCAAAGCAGGTGCCCGTAAAGTTGTTATCTCAGCCCCCGCAGGCAACGACCTTCCGACAATCGTTTTCAACGTCAACCACAAGACACTCAAACCCGAAGACACAATCATTTCGGCTGCTTCATGCACCACTAACTGCCTTGCACCTATGGCAAAAGCCCTCAATGACCTTACGCCCATCGTTTCAGGCTTCATGACAACTGTACACGCTTATACAGGCGACCAGATGATTCTTGACGGCCCTCATCGTAAAGGCGATTTGAGAAGAGCAAGAGCCGCTGCTTGCAACATCGTCCCTAATTCAACGGGTGCTGCAAAGGCTATCGGACTTGTAATTCCCGAATTATCAGGCAAACTTGACGGAGCTGCTCAGAGAGTTCCTACACCGACAGGCTCAACAACAATTCTTGACGCAGTTGTCGAAGGCACATGGACAAAAGATCAGATCAACGAGCAGATGAAGAAGGAAGAGACCGAATCATTCGAGTACAACACAGATCAGATCGTTTCGTCCGACATCATCGACAGCACAGCAGGTTCAATTTTTGACGCAACACAGACAAAAGTTAAACCCGTTGGAGACAACATGTCGCTTGTACAGGTTGTTTCATGGTATGACAATGAGAATTCATACACGAGCCAGATGGTTCGCACAATCAAGTACTTCTCAGAGTTGAAATAAACCACAGGAGTTTGTCGCAAAAGCTAAAACGCATAGCTTGTGCGTGGATTGAAAATCTGAGTTGAAATAAAATTTCAGATTAACAAAAGCTCCTGCTATAAATATTGGCGGGAGTTTTTTTATAAATTAAGGAGTGTAAAATCTTGCGTAATAATTTCAGTCTTAAAATTAAAATTTTTGCTTTAATATTTACGTTAATTTTTTGTTTTGCCTATTCTGATAAAGCTGACTGCGCAAAATTAAGACGCACAGGAACTGATTCATCAAATGAAAATGAATATCGACGAAATAGAACTGTATTGCCTCGTGACGGTGATATTGCTGTCTTAGTTGAGGGCGATAACAGACAACATGTCGCTATGGCGGAAGCAATGATAATTGATGAACTTGTAAATCACGGTTATCATGTCGTTGATGATGCAAGACTCGCTAAAATGAGAAAGGACGCTGCGAAATCAAAAGCTGTTATTTATGTTTATGAGGGCAATTTATCGGAATTAATAAAGCTCAATGCAAAATATAACGCTTCTGCTACAGTTGTTGCCAGAGTGAGTTCGGGAACTCCTGTTGTAAATGAGTTCAAACTTTATACAGGTACAGCTTCAGCCGCCATAACCGCAGTAACTTCAAAGGGAGTAAGGCTCGGAGGTAAAGCAGCTCAAGGAAAAGCAGTCGGCTATACAACCGATGAAGCAAGACAAAACGCTATTAACTCAGCAGTTCAGGAAGGCTTATCACAAATGCTTTAATTTTAATTTTAAGGAGGATTTTTTATCATGTTTAAGAATCACAAAATTTTTTCATCGTTAATCATTTTATCGTTAATCATTGTTTTGTTGCCGTGTGAAGCCCTTGCAGCACGTCCGCGCCTTGCAATTCGTCCCTTTACTAACAAGACTGATAACAGAAGCGTTCCTGTTGATGCCATAACCGATATGAT
Source organism: uncultured Fretibacterium sp. (assembly GCA_937899395.1). Taxonomy (GTDB): domain Bacteria; phylum Synergistota; class Synergistia; order Synergistales; family Aminobacteriaceae; genus JAFUXM01. The sequence goes on along the minus strand of CALBPU010000121.1, from coordinate 10,713 downwards.
GACAACCGAATTAGGTAACGCAAAATTATTTAATCTGCTCGAACGTGAAAAGATTGATTATCTTGCTGATGAAATTCGACTCGGACAATCAGGTCTCATAGATCAATCAACTGCTCCGAAAGTCGGAAAAATTAAAGGAGCTCAATATACAATGACCGGATCTGTAACAATGTATTATTACAGCGCAAAGGGTGGAGCTGTCGGAGTTGTTTTAGTCGGGGGCGTTGCAGCGGCAAAAACGGCTTATGTAACTTTAGACATCAGAATTATTGATAATACCACAGGAGAAATTGTTTATGTCAACAGTGAACAGGGAAGCGCAAAACGTAAACTTGAAGGAGTATCGCTCGGATTCGTAGCAGGAGGAAATGCAACTTACGGAGGAATTTTAGCGGCTGCAACACGGGACGCCGTTATGAAACATGTTGCTGAAATGAAAGAATACGATTGGGACGATTAAAATTTTGAAAGTGAGAAAATTATTATGACATCAAGAATTTATAAACCTGCAAAAATTTTACTCGCTCTGATTTGTTCATGTCTTATAACATCATCGGCATTTGCTCTTGATCTTGACGGTCTTGACGTTCTCGAGAATAAAGAACGAGTCAGACTTGGGATTATGAGATTTTACAGCAAAACTTACGGAGTTCCTGACGGAATGGCCGCAGGAATCAGCGATTTTTTTGCGAGAATTTTATTTAAGGCTGACGATATTATGTTAGTCGAGAGAGAACGCCTTGATGATGTTGCAAGTGAATTGAGGTTGGGAATGTCTGGTCTTGTTGACGATAAAACGGCCGCTCAAATAGGTAAGCTCGCAGGCTGTGAATATATGTTAATGGGAGCTATAACGAATCTTGCACACGGAGCTTCAGGAGGTTATTTGCCCGGAATAGGAGTTCCGTTTTTAGGAGGAGTCGGAGTTTCAACTCAAAAAGTAAAAGCCGATTTAGATGTTCGAGTTGTAAAAGTTGAGACGGGCGAAATTGTTTTTGCTGACAGTGCATCGGGTGAAGCTGCGAAATCCGATTCGAGTGTTTCACTTTACGGAGTCAGTGTCAGTAATTCTGAGTTTGGCGGTTTGGAAGGTACAGCAATTCTAAAGGCAACTGCAAAACTTGCTCCGTCAATTCAAAAGGCTTTAACAGGTCGAGATACTTTGACAGAGAAATTAAAAGCTGAAGAGAAAAAGAACAAGAAAGCCGTTAAATCATCGAGCAAAGATTCAAAGGAAGGCAAATCCAAAACCAAAAAAACTTCACGCAAAACTTCAAAGAAGAAAGCCGATACAACAGACGAAGAATAATTGAAAAGTTTCCTCCTGTATTAAACAAAAAACGGGAGGAAATTTTTTTGCGTTATAATACTTCTGAAATTTGCTGAATTTTTTTGCAGGAGATGAAAAATTTTTATGAAAATGCTTTTAGCTCTTATGTTTTTTTTATCAGCAATAGCTATGTGTACTGTGCTTCATATTGCAAGCAATGTTTTTATTCCGCTCGTTATTGCATGGTTCATTCTTCAAATGCTAAGACCTGTTATTAAAATCGGAAAAACTTTAAGGCTTAATGCTTGGTTAAATGTCGCTTTAGTTTTTTCAATTTTAACTTGTATAGGGCTTATAGGGTTCAAATTTATCGCGGCTCAGGTTGTTGAATTCGGAAATGTTTATGCGGTTTATTCGGATAAATTAATTCAATGGTTTTCAAGTTTAATGGAGGCTCTCAGTGTTCCTCCCGAAACCGTGAAAAATTTTAATTGGATGGGAATTTTAAGGGACAATGCAAAAAATATTTCTTCATTAATCATCGCTATTTCAAGCAAATTCGTAATGACATTTGTATTTTTAATGTTCATGTTGGTTGAAGCTCCTTATCTCAACGAAAAAATTGAAAAAGCCTTCGGAAAAAATTCAGAACGAATTAAAAAAATCCTCACTACAATTTCAGAACAAGTCAGCCGTTATTTAGGTACTCTTACATTAATAAGTTTAGCGACAGGTGTATGTGCATGGCTTGTATTAACGATTTTAGACGTACGCTTAGCGGCAGGTTGGGGAGTTTTAACATTTCTCTTGAATTTCATTCCGACAGTCGGCTCAATTATTGCGACAATTCCTCCTGTAATTATGGCTATCATTCAATTTTCACCGGGACTTTTCAAACCGTTTTTAGTTTTGATGTTATTGGCTGCTATTCAAATTACAATCGGAAATATTATTACCCCTAAAGTTGTAGGAGATCGTCTGGGCGTAAGTCCTGTTGTGATTTTATTATCATTGTTATTATGGGGAATGATTTGGGGAATACCCGGAGCTTTGCTTTCAACTCCGATAATCTCAATCATTAAAATCGTATGTGAAAATATACCTGCTCTTCATTCGTTGGCTGTTTTAATGGGAAGCGGAGATGCCGTGAAAAAATTACCGAACGCAAAATTTGATAAAGTTGACGTTGTAGCGACTGTAAAAAGCAAAATCACCGAAACTGCTAAAAGGGTCAAAAAACGAAATTTAAGAAAAAATTAAACGTAATTTATTATTTCATGGTAAAATTTTTTGAAATCAATTTTATTTGTTTACTAGGAGGCAAAATTCAATGAGCAAAATTTACGATTACTCTGTTTTTTCAACAAAGGGCGAAGAAGTTTCTCTCTCAAAATTCAAAGGCAAAGTTTTATTGATCGTCAACACTGCAACAGGCTGCGGCTTTACTCCTCAATATGAACAGCTTGAATCAATGTACGAAAAATATCACGAAAAAGGCCTCGAAATAATTGATATTCCCTGCAACCAATTCGGAGCGCAAGCACCGGGTTCAGACGATGAAATTCATGAGTTCTGCTCCCTCCACTTCAACACAACTTACGAGCAGTTCAAAAAATCCGACGTAAACGGAGCAAATGAATTAAAACTTTATACATTCCTTAAAGGCCAAAAAGGTTTTGAAGGTTTTGACGCAGGACACAAACTCACACCGATTCTTGAGGATATGCTCGGCAAAGCTGATCCCGATTACGCTAAAAAGCCTGACATAAAATGGAACTTCACGAAATTTGTTGTTAATCGTGATGGCGATGTCGTTAAACGTTTTGAACCTACAGCCGATATGGCAAAAGTTGAAGAATTTGTTGTATCTTTACTATAAGAGGTGAAAATAATGGCAGTTAAAGAAATTATTAACAGCGACATAACTGAAGTTGAAGCGGCAAAAGTTGCGTTGCTTGATGTTTGGGCGACATGGTGCGGGCCTTGTAAAGCTATTGCTCCAGTTGTTGAAGAATTATCGGAGGAATACGGAGACCGTGTAGAATTTTACAAAGCTGATGCCGATGAAAATCCTGACGTAACGAAAAAATTCAGAGTCATGAGCATTCCGAATTTGATTTTGTTCAAAGAAGGAAAAGTTGCGGCACGTCATGTAGGTTTTGAATCAGCAACGGAATTACGTGAATGGTTCGAGAAAAACATTTAAGTTAAAGAGGCTCTCTGAAATTTTTCAGAGGGTCTTTATTTTTTTAAGTATTTAATTCGTTGACGCAAAAAAAAATTTGTACTATTTTATTTATATTCCAAAATTAATAAGTTCACTTTTAGAAAAATAGAATAAAATTTGTTAAGGAGGTTATTTTTACGTATGAGCAAAAAACTTGTTTCAGAGCTTATAGCTGATTACCTTGAACGCAGAGGCGTTGAATATATCTTCGGACTTTGCGGGCACACAGTTATAGGTATGCTTGATGCACTTTCACGAAGCAAAAAAATAAAGTACATTTCAAACCGTCATGAGGCAGTAGCTTCAACAGCAGCTGACGGATATGCCCGTGTAACTCATAAGGCTTCTGTTGTAATGTGCCATTTAGGCCCGGGAATTACGAACGTTTTAACGGGAGTTGCCAATGCAGCTTTTGACTCAATTCCTATGGTAGTTTTTGCAGGCGATGTACCGAGTTATTATTACGGCAAACACCCTCATCAGGAAGTCAACATGCACGGCGATGCTACACAGTACAGAATGCTTGAACCTGTTTGTAAACGTTGCTGGAGAGTTGATGATCCCGAAGCATTACCTGATATTCTCGATAAGGCTTTCAGGCTTGCAGAGTCAGGACGTCCCGGCCCTGTATTAATTGATATGCCTATGGATATTTGGTCAAGGGAAATTGAAGAGGATTTGTTCGCACGTACTTACAATGACAGCCACGTTACAATGAAACCTGCTCTTGATCCTTCAGCAGCAAAAGAAATCGCTAAAAAATTAGTCGAAGCTAAAAATCCTGTCATTCATGCCGGCGGCGGTATTCTTCTTGCTCAGGCATCAAATGAACTTGCGGCACTTGCTGAATTTCTTGATATTCCGATTTCAAGAACTCTTATGGGACAGGGCTGCGTAAGTGATTTACACCCGTTAATGATTGGTCAGACAGGATTCTGGGGACTTGCTCACACTCACGAATTTACGCTCAATGCCGATATAATTCTTGCACTCGGAACAAGATTCGCCGAAGCTGATTCGTCAAGCTGGTATCAGGGAGTAACATTTGATCCTTCAGTAACGAAATTTTTACAGATTGATATTGATCCGTCTGAAATCGGACGTAACTATCCTGTTGAAATCGGAGCTGTCGCAGATTTGAAACTTGCTCTTGCACAGATTCTTGAAGAAGCAAAGAAGATTTGCCCGAACGGAATTAAACGTGCAGGACTTCGTGAAAAAATCGCAAAAGCTAAAGCAGACTTCAAAGCCTCCAACGTAGCAATTTCAAATGATTCACGCTTCCCTATGACACCTCAGAGAATTTTGAAGGATTTGAAAGCAGCGATACCTGAAGACGCATTAATTTTCACCGATGTAGGCTGGAACAAAAACGGAGTTGCTCAACAGTTTGATATTACAATTCCTGGAACAGTACATCATTCATCAGGACTTGCGACAATGGGCTTCGGAGCTTCGGCAGTTCTCGGAGGAAAAGTTGCTGCACCTGATAAGGTTTGTGTAGCTTTAATCGGTGATGGCGGTTTCGGAGTTAATCCTACATGTATGGCAACTGCTGTTGAACAGGGTATCGCTTGCACATGGGTAGTAATGAACAACTGTGCATTCGGAACAATCGCAGGACTTGAGAACGCAAATTATAAAACGAAATTCGGAACCGAGTTCAAGACACCTGACGGAGCAGTATATTCACCGAACTGGGCAGCAGTTGCAAAAGGATACGGAGTTGACGCAATCAGAGTAAATTCAGCCGATGAATTAGCACCTGCATTAGCAAAAGCAATGGAAGCCAATAAAGCCGGAAAACCGTTCCTTGTTGAAGCAATCATGGAAAACATAGCTGTTCCTACACCGGGCTGCTGGAACATCAACGACATTTACACACCGAGCGAGCTTGTTAAAGAAGGAAAACTGGTTAAGAAGGAAAACGGAAAATATGTTCCGCCAAGTCATGCAAAATCACATATAACGAAATAATGAAATAAAATTTTGAGAGGAGATAAATTTAACATTATGGCACACCATGAAGTAACCCCCGAAGAAATCGCCATGCTTGAAGAAATGGTCAAGAAGGCCAAAGCAGCAGCGGAAATTATTGCAACTTATGATCAAGAGAGAGTTGACCACCTTTGCAGAGCAATCTGTGCAGCCCTTTATCCGTTAAAAGTTTGGGGTCCGATTTGCGACGAAGCAGTTGACGAAACCAGACTCGGCGACAAAGTTACAAAGCGCAACAAGAGAAACAAACTGAAATTAATCCTTCGTGATTGTCTCAGACAGAAGAGCGTAGGAATTATTGAGATGGATCCAGCAAAAGGACTTGTGAAATATGCAAAGCCAGTCGGGGTTATCGCAACACTTGTTCCCACAACTAACCCTTGTGTTACTCCTGCCGGTCAAGCGATTTATGCCGTTAAAGCAAGAGACGTTCTCATTTGTTCACCACACCCGAGAGCAAAGAAAGTTACATGCAAAACCGTTAATATAATCCGTGATGTTCTTGTTCGTGAAGGCGCACCTGCTGATATTATTCAGGCAATCGAAGAGCCTAGCATTTCACTTACTCAGGAATTAATGAAGATGGTTGACATGGTAATCGCAACGGGCGGCCGTCCTATGGTCAGATCAGCTTACTCGTCAGGAGTACCTGCTTACGGTTCAGGTGCAGGAAACTCAACAGTAATCGTTGACAACACAGCCAACACAAAAGAACGTGCCTATGAAGCAGCAATGAACACGAGAATTTCAAAATGCTCAGACTTCGGTTCAGGCTGTTCATGCGACGGAAATTTAATCGTACATGAAAGCGTTTACGATGATTTTGTTGAAGGACTTGTAAAAGAGGGCGCATATATTCCGACATGGGAGCAGGCAGAGGCAATCAAGAAAGTAATGTGGGACGAGACAGGACACAGACTTCCTGATACAGTTGCAGTTTCACCTCAGGCACTCGCAAAAGCGGCAGGCTTTGAAATTGACGCAAAATACAAATTCATCGCTGTTCCTAACAACGGTCAAAAAGAAGGCTTCACAATCAACAATGCTGAAGATATTAAGAAGTGCATCGGCAAAGAACATTTCTTCTCAACCGAAAAATTAACGACACTCTTAACGTTGTTCAAATACGGCGGAGAATTTCAGACTGCTCTTGACATCATGCAGGAAATTTTCGACAAAGCAGGCGGAAAAGGACATTCATGCGGATTATATTCATTCGATGATGATCATATTCATCGTCTCGGAATGTGCGCACCTGTTTCACGCTGCATGATTCGCCAGCCTAACAACAGAGGCAACGCAGGAAGCGCAACAAACGGAATGCCTCCTACCAACTCAATGGGCTGCGGAACATGGGGAGGAAACATCGTCAGCGAAAACATCACATTGAAGCATTACATGAACACTACATGGGTAGCGCGTCCAATTATGGAAGATATGCCCTCACTTCAGGCTCTTTTCGGAGAGTTCTATGAGGACGGAATGGACGAGGAATAAATTAGCTTTCAAGTATTGTCATCATTACAAACCTCTTTCTGACAGACCTTGCGTGTAATAGCGCAGGGTCTGTTCTTTTGAGGCTTTTATTTCGACATATCTATGATTTTTTTTCGACGTTCATATTCACAAAATAATTGTACGAAATACCATTCATATTTATATTAATCTTTTATTAATTTCCTCTGAAAAACAAGTTGCATTTGATTAACCGTTATGTTATCTTTATTCAAAAGCCTGAAAAAAGGAGGAAAATTTTTTTGCCTGATTTTAATCTTACTGATGATGATATTCAAAAATTAAAACGAAGATTTGATCTTTTTCAAAAGGAACGTGAAATTATTCATAAACTCTTAAATGATTATATCGTTGATTATCGCCAATATTCAGGAAGAGCCGCTGAAAGATACGAATATCTCAGGGAAAAATATATTTCTCAATCGCCGAATTTATCACACTTAATTTTTAATGACGGAAATATTTTGTGGAGCCTCAACGATATTGCTATAGTTTTGGGAAGACACTTAACAAGCATAATCAGAACTTTTGATAAAATCGAAATTACTGAAGGTTATTGTGCAAAATTAATCGCTTTAAGAGAAACAGTAAAAGCTAAAAACGGACATAATATACCTGTTTATCATAAAGAAATTTTTGACTTAATAATTGATTTTTATGAATACGAATATTTATTAAGATTTTCGGAGCCTCGCAGGGGCGATAAAGACAACGCTCCAGATATAGACGAAATAAAAAGATTTTGGACTTATCTTAAAGATTTTTATAATTACAATAATTACATTCTTGAACAACAAAAACATTTGCCCGATATTCCTCCGATGAATTTGAAAGATATTTTATCGTTAATATGGCAAAAAGTTTTCAATATTAAAATCGGAACTGTATGTTCTGTAATTTTTGCTGTATGTTTTGAGCTTGTGAGAAGGTTTTTAGGAATTAATTTGTGGTTCGCTGTAATTCCGTTTGTAATTTCAATTTTATGTGTATTTTTAATTCATAAAAGAAAATTCAAGCCCGATATTTTATCTGATATTGCTTCGGGAGCTTTGTTATTTACATTGTTATGGATTTCAGCTTCACTATCGGTTGAGAGATTTCAATATGAACCGAAAAAAACAGAGCCGAAAATTTATCTCAATCCTGTAAATTATAATGAAAAACTTTACTTCACTATAAATTCAAACATCGTTCCAAATGAATATTTGTATCGTATAAGCCCTGATGAAAAATTTTCTTCGACAGGTTTTTTGCCTCAAATAAATCACGATAACGGAAAATATTATCCTGATTTAACAATTAAAAATAACAAAACTGACGGAATTATAAATCTTGAATTAAAATACCTTGATGATGATAAAGAAAGCAAAATTTGGAAATTCTCTTTTGATATTCCTGCCGAAAAATTTAAGCTCGATAAAAAATTTATCCTTGATTATTCCAAAGAAGCATGGCTTAATGTAGTTCCGTTTTTCAATTATGGTGAAAATGAACAAAGAATTTATGCCGGCATCACTGCTGTAGAATTAAATATTATTTTACGAACAAATGAAAGCAAAAATTCCGTTGAAAGTATTGTATACGGCATTAACAAAGATTTTCCCGATACAAAAATTAATTTGCTTCAGACCCTCGAAGAATTAAAGGAAAAATGGTGGACACCTGATGAATTTTTAAGGACTGAAGAGAATGATATTGATTTCGTTTCGTCATATTTGATTTTCAAAGACGGTTCGTCCTCAGATATTAGAATTAGCAAAAAAATTATTGAATAAATCTCTCAAGCTGTCCTAAAATTTCACGTGTCATAACCAACATTCTCTGACCTATCCATGGCGATAACAAAATTATGCACAAAAACACCGCTAAAATTTTCGGGATAAATATTAACGTCTGTTCCTGAATCGATGTTGCTGTCTGTAAAATTCCTATGAATAATCCGATTATCATTGCCGTTAATAATATCGGAAGAGTTACTGAAATCATCGTCCAAATTGCTCCCGTTAAAATATCAGGAAGACTTAATGCTGTTGTATTCATTTTTTCACCTCACATTTTTTAATTTTAAGGTACGTTTGCAAAGCTCTTTAACACGCTCACAACAACTAAATTCCAACCGTCAGCCATTATGAATAACAAAATCTTAAACGGCAGCGAAATCATCATCGGCGGCAGCATCATCATTCCCATTGCCAACAACACGCTCGATACGACCATATCTACAACTAAAAACGGAATGTAAATTACAACGCCCATTTGAAACGCCGTTTTCAATTCGCTCAACATAAACGCAGGTATTAATACACGTGTAGGGACTTCGGATTGATTTGCAGGTCTAGGAGATTCTGACATCGAAATTATTAATGATAATTCTTCCTGTCTCGTATACCTGAACATAAAACCTCTGACGGGCGTAACAGCATTTTCCCAAGCCTGCTGAGAATTTATTGAGCCTGATAAATAAGGTGATAAAGAATTTTCGTAAACCTGATTCCATGTCGGATACATCGTGAACATCGTTAAAAATAACGCAAGCCCTGCTACAACCTGCTGAGGCGGGGACTGTTGAAGGCCTATTGCCCTTTGAACAAATCCTAAAACGATTATTATTCTCGTGAAACTTGTAACCATTAACAAAATCGCAGGAACTAAACTTAACACAGTCATTAATGCCAAAATTTGCAAAGTTAAAGCTACATCACGAGGCGAATCGGCTTGTCCTACTCCCAATGTTAAAGACGGCAAAGGAATTGTTCCTGATAATGCCGGAGGTGTCGGAGGATTTAACACAGCTCCGAAAGAAATTTCATTGAGGCATAAAATTAACAGGCACGAAAAAATTAAAATAATACCCCCTCGCCAAATAAATTTGACCCTCTCTCCCTTATCATGAGGCGCAAGTTTTTTACGTGAAATATTCTTGCCGCCACTGTTAAGGGGAGGTGCTGAATGAAATAAAGCGGAGGGGTCATTCGGCTTCTTCAGATTTAACCCATTCTTCATAATTCCACCTGCCCATTAAACATGATCCTCCTGAACCTACTGTAAAGGCTATGACATCAGGCCCGCAACGTACAACTAAAAATATATCCCTCGCGGATAATCGGAGGGACGATAAAATTTTTACGGCTGATGTGCTTTTCATGTTCGGATTATGTTTTTTGAGATACTTAACCAAAATTACAGCACACAGCGACATAATTATTAACGCAGTTACGGCTCTTAAAATGTATGCCGTAAGAGTCAACTCCTGAATTTTATGACAACACCTTTGTAATGGCTTCGATAACTCTTTCGGGCTGGAAAGGCTTGACGATGAAGTCATTTGCTCCTGCCTGAATTGCTTCGATAACCATCGGCTGCTGACCCATTGCTGAAACCATTACGATTTTCACGCTTGGATCGAGAGCCTTAATCGCTTTTACAGCATCTATACCGTTCATCTCAGGCATGGTTATATCCATCGTGATGATGTCGGGTTTGTATTTTTGGAATGCTGCGACACCTGCTTTACCGTTTTCCGCTTCAGCGACGACCTCGAAATCATTTTTCGTAAGAATATCCTTTAACATCATACGCATAAACGCTGCGTCATCGACTATTAAAACTTTTTTACCCATGCTGATAACTCCCTTAATTAAAATTTTTATAAATTTCTTTGCATTATCTTCAACCCACGCAAAAGCTGTCAAAAATTTTAACT
>CALBPU010000120.1 GCA_937899395.1 uncultured Fretibacterium sp. | reverse complement strand
AAGAAAAAATCACTTCAACGGCGCTCTTTCATCCCCATAGCTGAAGCTAGGGGTTTTAGAGCGATTTTGGTAAATTTTATCATATTGAATTTTTTGCAGATGATATTATTATTAATCAAAATAAATTATTTATTTTGAATTGAAAGGAGTAATTTTTATAATGTTAAAATTTTTTGAGGTACTCGCTCTCGGTGCTATTATGCTTCCGTTAGTTAGTCCTGCTTTTGCTGATGAGGCCGTTAAAAGACCCGTCGCAATTTTTGAAACCAATATGGGAAATTTTAAGATCGAACTTTATTCGGACTTAGCTCCTAACACTGTCAATAATTTCGTCGAACTTTCAAAGAAGAATTTTTATGACGGCGTAATTTTTCACAGGGTTATTGATGACTTTATGATTCAGGGCGGAGACCCTACAGGCACGGGAATGGGCGGCCCTGGTTATTCAATTCCTGATGAATTTGGCGAAGGTCTTAAACATGACTCAAAAGGTATCCTCTCAATGGCTAATGCTGGTCCTAATACAGGAGGTTCGCAATTCTTTATAACATTAGTTCCAACACCTTGGCTTGACGGACACCACGCAATTTTCGGCCATGTTATCGAAGGAATGGAAGTTGTCGAAAAAATCGGACATACTAAAACTAACAGACAGGACAGACCTGTTAAAGATGTTGTAATCAAAACTATCACTATAGAGGAGTAATCAATAATGAACAGAAAAGTATATGTTACACGCAGAATGCACAACACCGTTATGAGGCTTTTGGGAAATATTTGCGAGTATGATGTAAATCCTGACGAAAGACCCGCAACTCGTGAAGAGCTTTTCAACGCTGTTAAAAATTATGCTGTCGTAATTACAATGTTAAACGACAATATCGATGCTGAATTAATCAACGCCGCAGGCCCCGACTTAAAATTAATCGCAAATTACGGTGTCGGTTTCAATAATATTGACGTTAAAGCAGCTAAGGAAAAAGGAATTTATGTTTCCAATACCCCTGACGTTTTAACAGATGCTACAGCAGATTTAGCATGGACATTATTATTTGCCGCCGCCAGAAAAGTCATTGAAGGCGATAATATTGTCAGGACTTCAACGTTTGAATGGGCACCGAAATATATGCTCGGTTATGACGTTACACGAAAAACTATAGGAATTATAGGTGCAGGACGTATCGGTTCCAACATGGGCAAAAAAGCTGCTTTAGGTTTTGAAATGAAAGTCTTGTATTATGGCCGCCACCCTTCAATGACTCTTGATGCAGTCGGTGCAACCAGAACAGGACTTGAAGAACTTTTGGAACGTTCGGATTTTGTTTCAATTCATTTACCTTTAACTGAAAATACACGTCATTTAATCGGAGCTAATGAGCTTGCTAAAATGAAGCCCGACGGAATTTTAATCAATACTTCAAGAGGCCCTGTGGTTGATGAAAAAGCTCTTGCAGACGCTTTAGCAAGAGGCGTTATCGCAGGTGCAGGACTTGATGTTTATGAACATGAACCTCAGGTTGAAGAAGCTCTGAAGGGTTTACAGAATGTTGTATTGCTTCCTCATATCGGAACAGCGACTTTCGGAACTCGTATTGAGATGGGCAAAGTCATAATCAAAAATATTGAAGCTGTTTTTGCCGGTAAAGAACCTGTAACTATGGTGAGAATTTAATTGAACATGAACGTTAAAGATTTATTGCCTCCGCGTCCTGAAGATATGCACAAGGGATTTCGGGGAAGGCTTTTAATTGCGGGAGGCTCGGAACGTTATCCGGGTGCTCCTGCTTTAAGTGCTTTAGGTGCTTTGAGGAGCGGTGCAGGAGTTGTAACACTGTTATCTCTTCAAAAGGTCTGTGAAGTATGCACATCTCGTATTCCTGAAGTAATTTATTGTTTTGAAGACGATAAATTCCGTTGGAAAGAACTTGCCTTTTCACAAAAAAATATTGACGCTGTAGTTATAGGGCCGGGACTTGATATAAGTGTCGCAGGAGAATTATTTACGTCTCGAATGTGGCGTGAATGGCCGAAAAAAATTCTCGTTGACGGAGACGGTTTGAACGCTTTAGCAACAGCAAAAGAAGATTTGAAACTCCGTAAAGATTCCGTTTTAACTCCTCATGAAGGTGAAGCGGCAAGGCTTTTAGGAGTTAAACCTGAAGATGTTAAAGCTGACAGATTTTATGCAGTAAGTGAACTTTCAGCGAGATGGGGCTGTGTTGTGTTAAAAGGTCATCACACTTTAGTAGCTTCAGGAGAAAAATTTGCCGAAATCAAACACGGAGGGTCTGAACTTTCAGTACCCGGTTCGGGAGATGTTTTGTCAGGCTGTATCGGAGCGTTTTTGGCAATGGGACTTGAAGCATTTGACGCTGCTGTTTTGGGCGCAACTATTCACGGAATGGCAGGAGATTTATTGGCACGTGAAGGTGTTGACGGAGTAATGGCAACTGACATAGCTAACACTTTGAGGAAAGTTATTCACGCAATGAGGGTTTCTAAAGATGTCGGAAAGGCGTAAAAGAGTAGACTGGGACGAAGAAATTCGTAAGACCGAAAAAATTCGCCGTAAAGGTTTATTGATGAGCGCGTTAAGTTTTGCATTTGCTTGTGCTTTTATATTCGGAATGAGCAAACGTACCGGAATTGATATTGAAATTCCTCGAACGGTTTTATTTGCGGCATTGTTTTGTGTATCATGCGTAATTTTCGGCGTGATAATTAAGCGGCGTTCACGAAAAAATGACAAAAATAAAGATTGAAAAAGAATTTATATCTCACTCCGAATCAGAAACAAATTTAATAGGTCAATCTCTGGGAAAAAATATTAAATCCGGAATTGTTGTTTTGTTATACGGTGATTTAGGGACGGGCAAAACTGTTTTTGTTAAAGGTGTAGGAGAGGCCATGAAAATTTCAGCAGTCCGCAGCCCTTCATTCACCCTCATTAACGAATATGAATCTCCGACTGGAATATTTTTAATTCATTCTGATTTATACAGGCTTGAAGAAAATCAGGTTTATTCATTGGGACTTGATGAATATATTTGGGCTGATGATTCGGTTTTGTTTGTCGAATGGCCTGAACGTTGGAAAAATTTTTCGGCTCATAACGTCATTAAGATTTTTTTCAAAGCTCTCAATGAAAATGAACGTGAAATAAAAATTTCCGCTGAAGGTGAAAAAGCTCAGGAGGTAATCAATGAATGTTTTAGCTGTTGACTGCTGCATGAAATTAACGGGAGTTGCGTTAAGGACTGACGAAAAATTTTACAGCGAGCAGCAAAATTTAGGCCGTCTTCAATCTCGTGAACTTCCTTTGATGACGGAAAAAATTTTGCGTGAAAATAATTTGAGCTGGAACGAAATTGATTATATAGCTTTAACAAACGGCCCCGGATATTTCACAGGTATCAGAGTAGGAGCTGCTTATGTTACGGGGCTTGCCTATGCTTCAGGAGCAAAGATTATTCCTGTTTCATCTCTTGAATTACTCGAAAAAAGTTATAAATCCTCGAAAAAAAAATTGGCATTAATTTACGCAGGACACGGATTTGTTTATGCGAGTTGTGAAAATTTCCTTGATGAAGGAGAATATTCTCATGAGTTCATAAAATCATGGCTCGAAAAAAATTCCGACTCTGTAATTATTTCGGACGATCCTGAAAGAATAGAAATCTCAGATGAAAGAATTTTGCAGGTTAATCCGAGTTTGTTTACGTTATGCAACATTGCTTCGGAAAATATTAATCGTGCCATAAATCCGACTGAGTTAAAAATTTCATATTATCGTGCTCCTCAAGGCATGTATTAAAATTTAGAAAGGAATGATGACAAATTGATGAATAATATCGGCTTTATTTTTGACGGTGTAATGGGAATTGTTTTGATATTCTTTTTGTACAGAGGGCTTGTGAAAGGTTTTTCGGGCGAAATTATAGGGCTTGTAGGTCTCTCAGTGAGTACTTATTGCGCTTGGCATTTTTTAGATCCTGCCGTCGAAATATTTTTCCGCTACGTTAAAACCCCTTCCATTGATAAAACTGTTGCGTCATTAATCTGCGGATTGATAATATTTTTCACGGTTGAAATAATTTTCGCGATTATAGATTTCATTCTGTCTTATGTCGTAAAGGTAACAAAACTTTCATTTACGGATCATTTCTTGGGAATGATTATAGGACTTCTGAAAACTTTTTGCATTGTGATTTTAATTTACGCAATCGTTTCGACCTTTTCAAACATATTGCCTTCAGATTGGATTGAGAGCAGTTACGCAATGAAAGGTGCTTCGTATGTTTGGCCATATATCAGGGATTTTTTACAGGCTCATAACTTATTAGACTTCTCAACTTTAACGGGCGGAATGTAAATGCGAATATCTGAAAACGTATCGGAAATTCTTGAAATAAAAAAAAACTTGCTCCCCTTTCGTGAAAATTTAAGAGGCGAATTAGGGGAGTTTATATTGAACTCATTAAAGCCTGCCGAAAATTTTGAACAGCTCAAAAAACGTGAAAAACTTTTACAGGAATGGTTAGACTTAACCGATCATGAAGGAGAATTTAATTTTAACGCAAGCCTTGAACCTATATCACCGATGTTTGAAGGAGCAAAGAGGAGCGGAATTTTATCTGGCGAGGAATTGTTGAAGGTCAGATTACTTTTGAATACCGCAAAAAATATCCGTGAAAATCTTTCTGCGGAAAATTATAAGAGCGTTGATGATTTGAAACACGGCATAAGGGATTTTTCACCTGAAATTGAAGCGTTAAACGTCATAGAAGATTCAGGAAGGTTAAGCGATAAAGCATCACAGAAATTATTAAACGTCAGGATCGAAATTGAGAACTTAAAACGGACAGGCCGCAGAATTTCGCAAAAATTATTTGAGGATTCAAATATCACGAACATGTTGCAGGAAAGATCTTTATCATGGCGTGAAGGAAGATTTTTGTTTTTGGTCAGACAGGAATTTATAAACCGTTTTCCCGGATTAGCCGTTGAACGTTCAGCTTCAGGAAATTCCGTTTATATGGAACCGAAAGCCCTTTCAAACATCAATAACCATCTCATCATAAAAACTAAAGATGAACAAGATGAAGAGAGATTAATATTGCTTGAACTAACTCGAAATATTTTGAAACGTGAGAACGCAATTATAAACGCTGAAAGAGTTATCGGGACATTTGATTTATTATGCACGTGTGATTATTTAATCCGCAATAAAAAATGGGTAATCCCTGAATTAACTCAACAAAAATTTTTCAGGCTCGTTGGAGCTAAACACCCGATGTTAAAGGATAAGGCAGTCCCTGTTGATGCTTCATGCGGAGAAAAATTTGCGACACTTGTTATAACAGGTTCAAATACAGGCGGAAAAACTGTTACGTTAAAGACCGTCGGAGTGTTTGTAACTATGGCATGGTTAGGACTTCCTTTACCTGCCAGAGATGGAACTGTTATAGGGACATTTGACGAAATTTTTGTTGACATAGGAGACGAACAAAGCATAGAACAAAATTTATCAACCTTCAGTTCTCACTTGAAAAAAATAATTCATATTCTTAAAAATTCAACTTCATCATCATTAATATTGCTTGACGAGTTAGGAGCAGGAACAGATCCTCATGAAGGAGCAGCGTTAGGAGTTGCAATTCTTGAGACATTAAAGGAGAAGGGCTGTGTAACTTTAGCAACAACTCATCATAACCCTATTAAACAATATGCTTTAACAACTGACGGAATTGAGACAGCAAGTATGGAATTTAATATTGAGAAATTACAGCCGACTTACCGTTTATTAATGGGAATACCCGGCCGAAGCAGTGCTCTTTTAATTGCGAAACGTTATGGAATGCCTGAAGAAGTTTTGAGGCTTGCTCAGGGAGAATTAGATTCCCGTGAACTTACTGCTGAAGATATTATGAGCGAATTAAACGAACGTAAAGCTGCTCTTGATAATGCGGAACGTGAATTTCAAACTACGATGGAGGAAGCTGAAAAATTAAAGCAGACTTATCAAAGCAGGGTTAAAGAGATTGATTATCAACGGGATAAAATCATGGAAGCTGCTGACAGGAAAGCCGAAAAATTTATCGCAAAAGCTGAAGAAACTTCAAAGGATATTATAAGGAGCATGGAAGAGGCTGCAAGAGATATAGCAAGGAAAGGTTACAATGTGAAGAGAAGAGAATTAAAGACATTAAAGAGTGTCATTGATAAACGTTTCAAAAAACGAACTGAAAGAGAAATTGAAAACAGCCCTAAACCTTTTGAGCCTGCTGTAGGAGTTACGGCCATGGTAGCAGGAAGCGGAATTGTAGGAATTATTAACGAGATTAAAAACGGAAGAGCATATATGACGGCGGGGGCAATGTCTGTTGATGTTCCTTTAGAGCAATTAATAGCTACCGATAAAAAAGCTAAAATCGCAGCACCTCCTGTAGATACGAGCCAATTAACAAAAGTTGAAAGTGTACCGCCTTCAATTATGGTTCGAGGAATGTTAGTAGGTGAAGCAATGCCGTTAGTTGAAAGTTATTTAGACAGGGCATATCGTTCAAATCATTCTGTTGTTACAGTTATACATGGAAGAGGAGAAGGAATTTTGCGACGAGAGGTTCACGCTCTTTGTTCGAGATTAAGTTATGTTAAAAGTTTCAGGTTAGGAGGAGAAGGTGAAGGAGGTTTCGGCGTTACGATAGTTACATTCAAATAAAAATTTGCCGCAGCTTTTAAAAGTTATTTGCGATAAAATATTCCCTGACTTTTTATGAATGATGGAGGAAATTTTTTAACATGAAATTTTATGATATTGAATGGCTTGCGGATAAATGCGGAACTGACAACAAATATGAAATCACCGCCCAAATCGCCGCAGAAGCAAGACGTGAAAGTGAAGCCGCTCTCAGCGATTTTAACGAAAAAGATAAAGAAAATCCTATTGATGAACGTTTCATCTCTAACGTCCTTTCGGAAATTGAACAGGGTAAAAGCCCCATTAATACAATGAAAATTGAGGACTTACCTGTAAGTGTTGATGAAAAAAATTAATTCAATGATTACATGGAAATCAGAACGGAAAATTCTGTTGGGAATATCAGGCGGAATTGCTGCTTATAAAATTCCTGAACTCGTCAGGCTCATCAAAAAATCAAATTTTTTTTCATGCGATGTTCAAATCATTCTCACCGAATCCGCAAAAAACTTTGTTGCTCCTATGGCTTTAGAAACTCTTTCAGGACACAAAGTTTTTACTGATGACGATTTTGATTTCAATATCCCTCACATATCTTTAACAAATTGGGCTGACGTTTTCGTTATTGCTCCTTGCACGGCTAATACCCTCGCTAAAATTTCGGGCGGAATTTGCGACAACCTTTTAACTTCTGCGGCATTGGCTGCTAAATGTCCTTTAGTCATTTTTCCAGCAATGAATGAAAACATGTACGAAAATAAATTTACTCAAAATAATTTGAGAAAATTATCGGAATACGGAGTTAAAGTTGTTGAACCTTCAAGAGGTTTTTTAGCGTGCGGAACTTCGGGAAAAGGTCGAATGCCTGAACCTCATGAAATTTTGCAGGAAATTTTCAGAGCCTTATGTCCCGTTAAAGACTTAACAGGAAAAAATGTCTTGGTTACAGCAGGAGCAACTCTCGAATATTTAGATCCTGTACGTTACATTTCAAATCCCAGTTCGGGGAAAATGGGCGCAGCTATGGCTCGTTCTGCATGGTACAGAGGAGCAAACGTTAAAATCGTTTCACAAGCCTTGAACATTGATACTTATGATTTTGAAGTCGTGAAAATTAAATCGGCTCTCGATATGCTTGAAGCTGTGAAAGAAAATTTGAATTGGGCTGATTATATCGTTAAAGCTGCTGCGGTAGGTGATTACAGGGCGAAAAATTTCAGCTCCAACAAACTCAAACGTGAAAACAAAAACGAACTCACTATCGAATTAATTCAAAATCCCGATATAGCTCAGGAAGCAGGAAAATTAAAACGTGAGGGACAAATTTTAATCGGCTTTGCTGCTGAGAGCGAAAATATTTCAGAGAATGCCCGCGAAAAACTTTCACGAAAAAATCTCGATTACATTTTAGCTAATGACATTCTCGCTGAAAATTCAGGTTTTGAATCTGACTTCAACACTTTAAGATTAATCAGCAGAGACATAAATAAGCCCGAAAAAATTTTCTCAGGATTAAAGGAAGATATAGCCTTCGAGGTTTGGGATAATGTCATTGTTTGAGGTAGCTGTGCCTGAACTGGCTGTTGATTTATTGACATATGAAAGCTCTGAGGAATTAAAATGCGGCGCAAGGGTTATTGTTTCAGTCGGAAAAAATTTAAGGACAGGTTTTGTTATAGGGAAGTCGGAAAAAATTTTGCCGTCCGAAATTAAAATTAAACCAATCGAAGGAATTATTAACGATGATTTTAATTCGATCTCGGATTTCGATATTTTCGATTTAGCTTTATGGGCAAGTAAGGTGAGTTTATGCAACATCGGAACGGCCTTAAAAGCATTCTTGCCTCAACCCGTAATAACAGGTGAAAAAATCGAACCTCCTCCGAAACTTAATGAACCCGAACGAAAATTTAAGGAGAAAAATTATTTTAACCCGTTTGATTCAGAGCGGGTTAATTTTTATATTGAGGAACTTAACAAAAACGAACGAACTTTAATTTTATTTCCGAGAAAAGATGACGCAAAAGATTTTTTCAACAGCTTGCCTGATAACCTTAAAACTGAAGCTTTATTATTACCTTCAACAGGCGGTAAAAAATTATGGGTCTCATGGAACTTAATTAACGCAAAAAAATTTCGTATCGTAATCGGAAGTCAAAGCGCAGTTTTTGCACCGTTAAAACCTCAGAAAATAATTATTGAGGACGAAGCTAATCCGTCGTATATCTTTCATCGCACTCCAGAAATTTCCGCTCGAAGTTTAGCAGGACACAGAGCCGTATTCTTGGGAGCCGAATTGATTTTAGCGGGAAGAATGCCTTCATTGAAAACATTTTTGCGCTCAAAACCAATCGAGAAAAATTTTCCCGAACGAAAAAATATTATTTTTGCGGATATTTACAGCTCCGTTAAAACTGAGGAAAGAGGCATAAAAGGTTCAATTCCTTTGACATTTTCGTTGTTAAAGAGGACGAAACGGGAATTAATTCAGGGAAATAATGTCATATGGATATTGGACAGGCTCGGAGAATCCGCTGAAATTTTTTGCGACAACTGCGGACAATCTATACACTGTGAAAAATGCGGAAATGTTATGAGAGGCGAAGGCAACGGAAATATTTTATTCTGCAAAGTCTGCGGCTCATTAAAACAACTTCCTGAGAAATGCCCTTATTGCGGCTATAAATTTTTTTCAGGCAAAAGACCCGGAATTGAAGCTCTCGAAAAAATTGCTAAACGTTTTTACAAGGGGTTTAACATTCATATTTACAATAAAAAATCATTGAAATCTGACTTAATAAAAATTAAAGGTTTGATTATTTCAACACAAAGGGCACTTGAACTTTTAAGCGACAAAAAGATTAATCCGTCGTTAATAGCATGGCTGGATTTGGATTTTGAATTAAACAGCTTAGAATATGAAACTCGTTTCAAAGTTTTTAATATGCTTATGGAAAGTTACTGGAAAGGAAGAGAATTTAATAGTGAGCGAAAAGTTTTAATACAGTCAAGACATTCTGGAATGAAACTCGGAGAATTTTTGTTAAGAGGCTGGAGCAGATTTATCCCCGATGAATTAAAAGAACGCCGCGAATTTTTATTGCCTCCTTACGGATTTATTATTGAAATTGAATGTAATGATAAAATTACTCGTGAAAAAATTATTGAAGTTTTCACAGCTTCAGGAGTTTTTGTTATGGATTCGGGAGAAATCAATATGCCTTTGACCATAAATATAAATTCACTTGAAGTTATAGCGAAAATTTTGTATAAAAATTTTTTCAAGAGAAATTTATTTAAGATAAGAGTTAGGAGCGATTAGAAATTAACAACACAAAAAAACTTGCCAGAGGAGCGTTAGTTGCGGCCTTATACGCTGCATTAACGATAGCTCTTGCTCCAATTTCGTACGGTCCGATACAGTTTCGAGTTTCAGAAGCAATGACGTTATTACCGTTTTATTTTCCTGAAGCAATTCCGGGATTATTTTTCGGTTGTATCATAGCGAATTTTTTCGGAGGCTTTGGAATTGTCGATATGTTTTTCGGATCTCTTGCAACATTAATAGCGGCATTTTTAACGAGGCGTTCCAAAAATATTTTCATTGCTGCTTTATGGCCTGTGATTTCAAACATGATTATAATCGGAGTTGAATTACATTATTTACTTGATGTCCCGTTAATTGCTACGAGTATTTATGTAGGACTTGGAGAAGCTGGCGCATGTTACATAGTTGGACTTCCTTTAATGAAAATTTTGGAGAAGCGGAATATAATTTCAAGAAATAATGCGTAATCTTAACGTTTGTCGAAATAAAATTTGAGTGTTAGAATGCAACGCAAAAAATGTCATAAGGCATTTTTAACTTAGGAGGAATCTTTTTATAATGAAAAAAACAATTTTGTTTGCAATCACAGTATCGCTTTTTGTAATGAGCTTTGCTTTTTCGGCATCAGCAGCTGCGAAGAAACAAGCAGCCGCACCGGCTCAAGCAGCTTCAGCAGAAACAGTTGGAATAGTTGACAGAGGAGAAATTTTGAACAATCACCCGAATTTAACAAATGTCAGAAACCAACTCGCTAATATCGCCCGTCAAAAAGAAAACGAAGCTAAAGCAGCAGCCGACAAAGAAACTGATACAGCGAAAAAAGCTCAGGCAGTTCAGGCAAAAAGAATGGAGTTAGCTCAGGAAGAACAAAGATTAATGGCTCCGATATACAGAGATTGTGAACAGGCTGTTCGTGAAGTTGCGGTTAAGAAAAAATTAACGCTTGTTCTTGATAAATTCGTTGTCTTAATCGGCGGAGTTGATATTACACAGGACGTTATACAGCAGTTATCGAGAAAAAAATAGCGGGTTAAATCGGAAATGTCGCAAAAATTAAAAACCGTTGTTTGTCTATTTTTAATATTTTGCGTGTATTTAATTTGCGCGGATTTTAGTTATGCGCAAACACAAAAACAAGATCATGATTGGGTCTGGAATATTTTAGTTATACCGCCTCAAGGTGGTTGGGAGAAAGAGCCGGGGAAATCAATTAGAACGGCTCTTTCTTGGTGTGAACGTGAAATTTCAGAGAGCAGCAACGGTATCGGAGGCCATGACGTAAAATTTGTGTCTGCTCCTGCACCTGTAAGCGGCGAAATCTCTGTTCAAGATATAAATTTAAGTATCGATTCAGAAACTATAGCTGTATTCAGTTTCTCATTTTCACCTGAAGTTGACAGAGTATTAGTTTCGAGAATGTCAGGCAGAAATATCCCGTTGATTTTAGCAGGAGGAGAGAATGTTTTAATTGACCGTGGAGGCCGCCCAATCAGAAATATTTTTGCTCTGGATATGTACAGGGATTACAGAGCTGCGGCATTTGCTTTATATGCTAAAAAAATTTACCCGTCCGAAAAAAGAATTGCTTTAGCTGCAAGCCGTTTCACTGTTAATCAGGAACGTGAAGCGAAAATCTGTTACAACTTTCTCGATAATGAAGGATTTATGCCGATGCCTTATTGGGCTGACGCTTCAGTGAGAGATTCTTACGAGATGATGTCTGAAGAAATTGAAAGTTTTGAAGGGGATAAAGCCGGAGTAGTGATTTCGTTTATGGGAAGCATGGGAGCAAGGGAAATATGGCGAAATTTTATGCGTCTTAGAACTTTGTGGAGATTATGGAACTGTGCTGAACCTGATAAAACATATTTATCATGTCGGGGAATGATTTTTGCGGATCAAAATATAATGCTCAAAAATGTCGGAGGCTTTATAGAGACGAAGCGTTTATTATGGCGAACTAGGGCAATGCCGATTGATGACACGGTAGCGTCAGGGCGGGCTGTTACTCTTTATGAATGGTTAAAGAGAGCAGTTGAATTAATGCCGCAGCCTGTTGACATAATGCCTAGAGATTTATTGCTGAGAAATTTAGAGAGAGTTCATGAAATTCCTTTCGGCAATCAGAAATTAACAATTACGCCCGAACTTCACAGACCTTCAGAACGAGATGTATTTATAGTTGAAGTACGAAATCACGAATTTGAATTTGTTGACGAAGTAAAGACACGGGGACTTGTATATGTTCCCGCTTATTAAACTGAAAAACGAATTGCGATAAATAATCACCGGGTAGAAAATTTTCAAGCCCGGTTTTTTTGTTATAAAGTAAGGAGAAGAATTTTAATGTTTGAGTTCAGAAAATTAACATGGGAAGATAAAGACATTTATACCGATTATTATCAAAAATCACCGATACATTACGCCGAATATTCATTTTTTGCTTTATGGGCATGGCAGCACGCCTATCCTATTGAAATTTCGTTCGATGAGAATTTATGCTGGTTGAAATCGGGCGAGCCTTTACCCGGAATATTCGGGCCTGTCGGAGATTGGGAAAATGTTAAAGATTGGGACAAAGTTTTATCGAATTTTAAGACGGGCGATTTAATTTACGATGTCCCTGAAGCTGTAAAAAAAATTTTAGACGGACGTTCCGATTTAAGATTTACAGATGACAGAGACCAGCACGAATATGTTTACTCGGTGAAGGATTTAATATCGTTAAAAGGAAAAAATTTTGCTCACAAAAGAAACAGGGTCAGAGCATTTCTTGACGGTTACGAATGGGATTATTACCCTATGGAGAAAAAATATTTTGATGAAGTAATTGACTTTCAAGAACGTTGGAGGCTTCGTCGAGATGAAACAATGAATCAAGATGAAGCAGCTTCACTTTTAGATGAGGACACAGTGATTCAAAATGCTTTGAAAAAATGGGACGATTTTAATTTTTCGGGAGGAATTTTGAAGGTTGACGAAAAAATTATAGCTT
Organism: uncultured Fretibacterium sp.; assembly: GCA_937899395.1. Taxonomy (GTDB): domain Bacteria; phylum Synergistota; class Synergistia; order Synergistales; family Aminobacteriaceae; genus JAFUXM01. Next base: position 32,978 of record CALBPU010000120.1, on the reverse strand, counting down.
ACACGATCGCTCAAAAACTCGACGAAAAAAACATCGACATTCATTTTGAAAAAGCCTTCGGAGAATACACAGGAAGTTATCAGGCTATAAATTATTTATTCCTGAAAAATCAAGCCTCGAATTTTGAATTAGTGAATCGTGAGGAGGATATGGGCGAGCCCGGACTGCGTGAAGCAAAGCTGTCTTACAATCCGATAATGATGTTGAAGAAATATCAAACGGAAATTTTGTAGCAAGGAGAAATTTTTATGATTTATCTTGTAATAGGTTTATTTGTTGTAGTAGCCGTAGGAGCGTTCTTCCGTCAACAATCTAAACACACTCAAACTGAAACAGAAAATTCATCATCATCAGATGAAACATCAGTAACAGATCCTTCGTCGTTAGATTTACCCGATGAAGAAGTTGTTGAGGGAAATTTTATATTATCAGCTAAACCAGTAACGGATCCTGATATAGCATCAGGAGCAACATATTCTGCACATGCTCCGGCAGGCGAGGAATCACCTTACGGCCTTTCACCTGAAGCAAAAAGCAAACCTAAAGCTCAAGCAAATTTGTTAAGGTGGTGCGGACGTTCCGGAAATATTCAGCTCGACAATATCACAGTCCCTAATCCCGTAGCTTATTGGTCAAACGGAGAATGCGCAACTCCTGAACCTTCATGTATTGATATAACATTGCCCGTTGAATTTCCGAAACAGGGCGACACATTACCTGCTGACGGTGCTGAATCTTACGCAGCTATGACACCGTTACAAAGAGGAATTTATTTAACGTGGCTTGCGGGCGCAAGAATACAGCCTCCTTTACATATTTGTTATCCTACGATATGGCTTTACGGAATAGAACGAAGGACTATTGTTGACAAATTGGATCTGGGAATTTGTATCAGTGAAGCGTTCAGATTGTTGCCTTTATTACGATGGGAAATTTTGAGCGATAATTTGATTAATTTCATCACATGGTTAGCAATAAAAATTTGGCTGCCTGATGAAGATTTATTAAGCCTTTGCAAACGATTAAATTTTGTTCCTGAAGGTTTGCTGGACATATTGTTGAACTCATACGCAAATTCAATGCTGCCTCTTCCTTCAGCAGTAGCCTTTACGATTATGAGGACATGCAAGAAATTACATCGTGAAGGCGAAGCTGTTATCTCACATTCTGATGAAGCTCTGCAAAAGTTCACGCCGATTTACAAAGATTTATGCAAGGGCGGATTAATTTTAATGAAGCCTCAAAACACCCTCAAAATTTCTTACACCCCTTCCAATCCTTCAATATCACTCGGGAAAAAAGATGCTGACACAGTAGAGATACCGAACTTTTTTGAGGACTTAGGAATTTTTAAGAATCTTGTAGACACGTGGGAAGTATTTTTGACTGCCAATAAACCTTCCGAACCTGTTCCGGATCTTTCAAATATTGCGGAACGACCTGATTTTGCAGGCTTCATTGAACAATTAAGACCTGAAGGAAGCGACCTTCCTTTACTGGCTACACTCAATGATATTGGGAAGCTCATGAAATTCGACACATCGCAAACTTCAAAGCTCACAGGTAAAGAACGTAAAGCAATCGTTGAGACTGCACAAGTTGAAGGCTGGCAAATTTTACCTGACTTAGGGATTTCGGGACGTGAATATAATTGGGATGATAAAATTTTGCTGACTGAGTTAAAGCTCGGTACTCAGCTTTCACAAAGTTACAGGGTAGCATCATTTATTCTTGAATTTATTTGTGCCTCAATAGCTGCTGATGAGGACAGAGTGTTTGAACCTTTGAGGCAAAGAATGAACGATTATTTCAAACTTACTGAAGATGACAATATAAGGCTTGAAGCTCAAAAGCCATTAAACCTTCCGACACAATACGGGCCTGATTACTACGGAGAATTTTTATGTTCATGGCTTTCGGAAGATGAAAGAAAGAGCGTGAAATATTTAGTGCTTGATGTTTTGAGCTTCATGCCGGAATTTGGAAACAATCCTGAAATCAATTCGATTTTATGTGAGTTCATGAAGTTGAGGGAAGATGAGGAAATCCCTGCTTCCGAAATGTCAAAATCTTCATCGGACAGAGGGACTGAAGTTTTGAAATTAATGACACTGTTGTTTAAGAACGCTTAAATTTCCGACGAAACATTAACATTAAAACTTTTAATACCGCGAATATTTTTAAGGGTCTCTACAAATTTTTGAATATCTTTTGTGAGACCCTTTGTTATTACGCATTCAAGACAAGTCGAATGATTTATATGTACATGAGTTGAGCAAATTATAATTTCTCCGCAGTCATGTTGAGCCGCCGTTAATTTCCTTGTAAGTTCAGGTAAATGATGATCATATACGATTGTGATTGTTGCAAAAATTTCTTTGTCGTTATTTTTCCAACGTTCATTCGATATATAACCCCTCATTAAATTTCGGATTGCTTCGGAGCGGTTTTCTCTTTCACCCGAGTAATAACTGCTCTCAAACTCCTTTAACAAATCTTCAGGAATTGTTATACTGAAACGTACTAATTTTTTATTTGACATTTTGCTGTTTTTCTTCAGTGAATTGAACATCTATATAATCATCATGATTAGTTCTTGTAGTTTGCTGGCCTTTGAGGTGGTTGAAAAAATAATTCGCACCCTCTCCAAATATTACCGCCAAAAAAATCAGCCCTATAAACGTAAACAAATATGACGGTAGTACAAACAGAACAAAATATACAATGTTCAAAATCAAAGCACCTAAGCATAAATACATCGGAGCAAATATTAACAGCAAAATTCCTCTGTCCTTAACATCTGAAACTCTCCAATGTCCCAAAAAATTTTCAACGCCCCTCATATACAAAGAAGGCTTTATGTACCTCGTAATTAATTCACGAATTTTAGCAAATGAGAACAAATTAATTTTTCTCCTTCAATAAATTTTCCAGTTATTATAACCTATTCTTCTTTTTCGATTTCCTCAACTATTTGTTCCTCATCTTGATCTCCACTCTTCAACAATATAACCCTTTCTCCGTCTTGGACTAAATTATATTGTTCACGTGCCAAATGTTCTGCGCCTTCATCGGTTTTATAAAACGCAACTTTTTCACGGTATTCCCTAACAGCCTGCCGTTTATTTTCAAGTTCCTTTTCACTTTTTGTTATTGCTTCACGTATCCGGGAAATCTTATCGAACTCAAGACGATAATATCCGAAAGTTATTGCCAATAATGTTACAGCTAACGTTATAAGAATAATCCGTTTTAACGAAAACATTTTTACGTTCACATTCTCTCGGGAGCTTCAACCCCCAAAAGATTTAAGCACGAAGAAATTACATTGCGGACTGATATTGCTAAGTAAATTTTTCCGTCAGGATCATCAATTATTCTGTTTGTATTATAGAACGAATGAAACGCCCCTGCCAAACTCAAAACATATCCCGTTAAAAGGTGCGGTGCCAAATCCGTTGAAGCCTCAGAAATTACATCAGGATAAAACGTTAAAATGTCTGCAAGCTCTCTTGTGTTTTTATCGGCGAAAATTTTTGATGAGATTTCGTAATTGTCATCTAATTTTTTTCCGAGCTTCTCAAACTCCCTCATTACTCCTGAAATTCTTGCGTGTGCATATTGAACGTAATAAACGGGGTTTTCATTTGTTCGTTTCTTTGCAAGCTCAACATCAAAATCTAATTGACTGTCTGAACGTCTCGTCATGAAAAAGAATCTCGCTGCGTCTGTTCCTGTTTCGTCTAGAACTTCCCTAAGCTCAACAAATTCTCCCGAACGTGTTGACATATTCACCGATTGACCGTTTCGCAACAAATTCACGAGCTGAATTAAAAGGACTTCAAAATCGTCGGGATTTTTTCCCATTGCTTTAATTGCTGCCTTAACTCTGGCTATATAACCGTGATGATCCGCACCCCATACATCAATTACTCGTTCAAAATTTCTCGTTACGAATTTATTTTTGTGATATGCAATGTCTGAGGCAAAATATGTCGGAACTCCGTTAGCCCTGATTAAAACCCTGTCCTTATCATCTCCGATTGTGTCCTCAGTCTTGAACCATAAAGCCCCGTCCTTCTCATAAGCATAGCCGTTAGATTTCAAGTCTTCCATTGCAGATTTCACTAAATTATTTTCGTGCAAAAATTTTTCAGGGAAGAAATTATCAAACGTAACTCTGAATTTTTCGAGGTCTGTTTTTATTCCTGCCATAATTTTTTCAGCAGCATATTTTTTGAAATAATCGAGGCTGTTATTCAACGGTTCATTGAGAAATTTATCGCCCTCAATATCAATTATTTCTCTTGCAATATCGTAAATGTATTTACCTTTGTAACCGTTTTCAGGAAACGGGCATTCCGACGCTTTGTTGAAAATTTCAAAATATCTTGCCTGAGTTGAACGCCCTAATGTCTCAATCTGTAATCCCGAATCATTGACATAATATTCTCTCTGAACATTCCAGCCTGTAAATTCCAAAATTCTCGCAACCGAATCTCCGACCGCAGCTCCTCTTCCGTGTCCAATATGAAGCGGGCCTGTCGGATTTGCACTGACAAATTCAACTTGAACCCTTTTGTTATTGCCGAGATTAACAGAGCCGTAATTTTTTCCCTGTCTCAAAATATCTGCAACAGAATCCGAATAAAATTTTTCCGTCAAAAATACGTTAATAAAACCTGCTCCGGCAATTTCGATTTTGTTAATGTATTCTGACGTTAAGTTATCCGAAATTTTTTTCGCAATATCTCTGGGGTTTGATTTCAAAGTTTTTGCGAGTTTCATCGCTATACTTGTTGCCCTGTCTCCGTGTCCTTCATGTTTGGGCTTCTCGAAAAAAGCATCGGCATTTTCAACACCGAGTGATTTTACGGCGTTTTGAAGTGCCTCGTTTAATTTTAAGACTGCAATATTTTTTCCGTTCATAATAATTTACCTCACCGGGATACTTCGTGAAGAAAATAATCTCCACTGATCCAAATATCTCCTTAATAAACTCACATTACCAGTTGAAACACTAGGCATATTAACTTCAAATCTTGCTTCAGCTAAAAATCTGTGCCGTTTGTTCAAGTAGCTGTGGCTGTAATTAATTTTATCAGGATTTCTCGCAACTTTCCCCGTTAATAAAGCCTCCTTTATATTTTTGGGAAATTCAAGCGTTATATTTTGGTCGATTATAAACGGGAACAAAATTTCAAAACCTTCTTCCAATCCTCCGAGCTTCCTTATTTCAACAGGCTCAAAAAACGGAATGACCGCCAAAATTCCTTTACCTGTTCCGGCAATACCCTGTTGATTTTCAACATTAAATGAAATTTCGCCGTCCTTATATTTCACGTCCGAATAATTCGTCAACAACGGAAATAATGAAAGAACATCAGGCCGAATATCTTTCCAAGCGCCTCTCAATATCACGCGGATTTTTCCGTCTAATGAACCGTTTTCGTTGAGTTTAAGGTTCATAATTGCGCTCAATCTGTTTTCCGATGATTTTGAGTTAGGGATTTTTCGTGCTCTGAACTCGCCGTCTGAAGGCATGTAAACTTTCAATCCCTCAACAATGCCGTTAAATCCGAAATCATAAAATTTTTTTCCGTTTTTTTCGGAAGGGATTTCAAGAACAGGATTATAAAATAATTCGGGAGATAAGGGGGATTTTTCATCAGGTTCAAACGGTAAAGCCCATAAAATATTCGAGCTTATTTTTTGAGATGCCAGCCATGATTTAGCGAGGATTATTTTTTCACGTTTTGAATAAGGAGGTTTTGAGGGAATTTTTCGCGGTGAACCTTCAGTGAAAATTATTTCGGGCTGTTTCTGTAACCATTCTATTAACTTTGAAGAACCCTTTTTGATTTCATTAGGAGCAGGAACTCCACAAGAATTTTCAACATCTCTCATCAAACTTGAAAATACAGAATTATTATTTAATGTCCTCATTCCGAAAGCACAACCGCTTCTGTAACTTCTTACGAGGCCGTTAGGATTATAAGGATCTACGTTAATGTTGCGCCATCTGTAAAGAAATTCAGAATCAAATTCTTCAATTTCCGGTGAATGATTTCGAGGATCAGGAAAAACTTCGTATAAAATTTCCTGAGGTGCATAAATTTCCGTAACACATTCCCAAATTCTCAAGTCCTCCTGAAACCAAAATAAGCCTTCAAAAGTTAATTGTTCGGGAAAATGTTCCAACCATGACACAACTATAACGAAATTTTCAGATGTCGGAGAAAAATTAACCGATGTAAAATTTTCGTTTATATTTTCATCAATGGAAGCTGACGAAGTTTTTTTGAGGGTTTCAAGGTCGTAAATGTCGCTCTCCAAAATTGTAATATTGCCTTTAACAGGTGTAGGAATATTCCACGAAAGCCATTTGTCATTTATTCCCTGCTTACCCAAAATCACAAACAACCTTTCGATTTCAGTTCCTCCGTCATCAGAGCGTGAAAAAGTTACATGTTTCAACCAAATTATCCCCGATTCTTTGGGATAAGTAGTGAAATCGGGGTTCATTTGTTTCATTCTTTGAAGGTTATAATCGGTTTGAGCGTTTGAACAATTTACGAACAAAAATAATAAGAGTATTGCAAAAAAAATTCTTTTCAACGTTAAAGTCCCCTTCCATGACAATATTTATATTTTTTACCGCTTCCGCAAGGCAATTTTTTCAACGGTTCATGATTTTGAGCCTGCTGTTCGGACATTTGAAATTCTCGTTTTTCCATAGTCATTTGTCTTTCACGTTTCAATTTCATCTCATCACTGACAATCTTAACCCTGAAAATTTGTTCGCTGAAGGAATTTTTAATTCTTTCCATCATCTCTTCAAACAAATTATAAGATTCAAATTGATATTCAACCAAAGGATCTTTCTGACCTATTGCACGAAGTCCGATTCCCCGTCTTAATTCGTCCATGCCTGTTAAATGTTCACGCCATGCCGAATCCATAGTGTTAAGCAAAATATAACGAATTATTGTTCCAGCAGCTCCTGAAGAATTTAATTCCGAAATTTTAGCGTCGTATTTCGATTTTATTCCGTCAATAATTTCGTCTCTCATTCCTTCCATATCGAGGCGGTTATCAACGCTTGAAATTTTTCCTTCAGCTCCCGAACCTGCGAGTGTTTTTAATCTTGCAGCAGCTCTTTCAGGGTCAACTTGTGAATTATCTTCAGGGAAATATTTGTCGAGAATTTCATTTATAACTCCGTGAATAATTTCCCAACCCCATTGCGGCATTTCATCATCAGGAGTTGAAATAATTTCGCTTCTTTCTGAATAAATTGCTTCACGCTGTTGATTCATAACGTTGTCGTAAGCTAATAACTGCCTTCTAATATCGAAATGTAATTCTTCAACTTTCTTTTGAGAATTTTCGATAATTTTCGAGAGCATTGACGACTCGATAGCTTCACCGTCTTTTAAGCCTAATTTTCCCATTAAAGGCTGAATTTTTTCGGAGCCGAATAATCTTAGCAAATTATCCTCTAACGATAAATAAAATCTCGAAGTACCCGGATCTCCCTGACGGCCTGAACGTCCTCGCAACTGATTATCAATACGTCGTGATTCGTGGCGTTCAGTTCCGATTATCGCAAGCCCTCCTGCTTTAACAACTCTTTCATGTTCTTCCTGTGTAAAAGGATTTCCTCCTAACATAATATCCGTACCTCGTCCGGCCATGTTAGTTGCAACTGTAACAGCATTCTCTTTACCTGCCTGAGCTACAATTTCAGCTTCTTTTTCATGATATTTAGCATTGAGGACATGATGAGGAATTTTTCGAGCCTTTAACAATTTGCTTACACGCTCGGAATTTTCGATTGAAGTTGTACCGACTAAAACAGGCTGACCGTTTTTGTGGCGTTCTTCAACCTCATTAACGACCGCGTTAAATTTTTCGTGTTCTGTTGCGTAAATGACGTCGGGATTATCAGTTCGTATCATTTCTTTGTGAGTAGGAATTGTTACGACTTGAAGCCCGTAAATCTCTTTGAACTCTTCAGCTTCAGTAGCTGCTGTACCTGTCATGCCTGCGAGCTTGTGATACATTCTGAAATAATTTTGAAGAGTTATTGTTGCGAGTGTCTGACTTTCACTACCGACTTTAACACGTTCTTTAGCTTCGATAGCCTGATGAAGTCCGTCTGAATATCTTCGTCCTATCATTAAACGACCTGTAAATTCATCGACAATAATTACTTCACCGTCTTTAACAACATAATCAATATCACGTTTATATAATCTGTGAGCTTTGAGAGCCTGTGAAATTCTGTGAGCTAAATCAGAATGAACGGCATCGGAAAACAATCCCGGCATTTTGAGATAGTCTTCACATTTTTGAATGCCTGCTTCGGTCATCGAAATGCTTTTTTCTTTTTCGTCTTTCTCAAAGTCGGTTCCTTCCTTCAAAATACGAGCGACCGAATCTGCTTTAACATAAAGTCCTGCGTCATCATCTGAAGGGCCTGAAATGATTAAAGGCGTTCTGGCTTCGTCGATTAAAATAGAGTCAACTTCATCAACGATACAAAAATTATGACCTCTTTGAACCATTTCGTTTGCACTCATGACCATGTTATCGCGTAAATAATCGAAACCGAATTCGGAATTAGTTCCGTAAGTTACATCGGCCATGTAAGCAGCGCGTCTTTCATCATTAGGCATATAAGGATAAATTACACCTGCGGACATTCCCAAAAAATTATAAACAGGTGTCATCCATTCAGCGTCTCTTCTTGCGAGATAATCATTAACTGTTACAAGATGAACTCCGTTGCCTTTCATAGCGTTTAAGATTATTGCTAAAGGAGCAACGAGGGTTTTGCCTTCACCTGTTTTCATTTCAGCGATTCGCCCGTCATGAAGAGCCATACCGCCTATTAACTGAACGTCATAATGCCTCAAGCCGATAGTCCTGTCTGAAACTTCACGAACAATCGCAAAAACTTCAGGGAGAATATCATCAAGTTTTTCGGAAACATTGAGTTTTAATTCGTTGAAGCGGGATTTAATTTCGTCATCGGACTTAGAGTGAATATCATCAGCATAAGAATTTACAATATCAACAAGCCCTGAATATTTTCTGAGAGCATTTTCATTTGGATCAAGACCTAAAAATTTTTTTACACTGTTAAAAAACATTAAATCAAAAATATCTCCTGTAAAAATTTTATTTTATACATGAAAAGATTACCATAAACTGAAAACTGCGACAACGATAAAAGATAAAAAGTGTCCTCGTGATAAAATATTTTTCGGACGAGGCATTCTTCAATTATATTTTGGTATGAGGGATGCTTCAGGATGTCCTCTCTTACCATTAAGGAAAGGGGGGATGACGCATGAAGTGGTTGGATTTTGCAATAAAGGCTCTGCACTTTGTCGCTGTTACAGGGACGTATGCTGCTTTGCTTGAAGCACTTTTAACTGTCATTCGTGCCTTGTTATCCCTGTTGGGTTTCTAAGGCTTCAGCCTTCAGCCTGAACGGGATGTGCGAGTCCTGTTTAGGCTGAACTCATTTTGGTATTCGTCTTCCCCAGCCTCGTCCGACGGGTACCTAAACCATTTTTCTATTATAACACTCACTAATTAAGATTAGCGGCGTTATTTTCTTCGTTTGTGTTTTATATTTTGCTTAGGAGTTTTCCATAAGAATTGATTTTTAGTAGTTGATGCTTCACTTAACGGCAACTCAACCCACCCCCAAGCTGTTACGAGTATAAATCTCAAAGTTATTCCCTGTTCAGCCAGTGCGTCAACGTGAGGAATAAATTTTACGGTATCTCCGAATATAAAACTATCGCTGATTATCCATACTCTTTTGCAATATGGCCTGTTAAAAACTGCGGCATGATCTATAGCTGTTCTGATTCCGCTTTCATAATCACCTGAACCGAGACTTATTATCAGAGTATCAGGTTTTCCGCTGCCCTTGCCTAAATTCGGTGCAACGTCCGCAAATTCTTCAAGCCCTCTTAATCTCGAGAACAAATCATCAAATCCGTTCGGTTCTTCCTCTTCAACATCCCCGAAAAATTCGTTAAACATATCTGACGTTTCAGAATCTTGAACTCTGTTTATAACATCGCTAATCCAGTTCCTTATAATTTCAATCGCATCTAAAATATATTGAGGATATTCCGTTTCAGATATTGCCGATAATAAATCGCTCATCATTAATTGCTGGTTAATTCTTGTTTTGTTGTCCAGTTCAGAGCGGGAAATTCTATTTTTTTTCATGTCCATTTTTTCTGTAGCCTCCTTTTGAGTCAATATTAAAATATAGTATCATAATTTTTGAATATTATGTTTTTTTTATTCGTGATTTTTGTTTTTGTATGCTCCGTTGCTTTTGGTCTTCCTACCGACAGGAATCAACAGTTTGAAAAAGGCCACATTGATATTTGGAATGAGACATTCGGAATTTCTTGCAGAGTTTCACAAGTGAATATACGCACGTTATGTAAAGAAGCTCAAGCAGTTATTGACGGTTTAGGTAACACTTATAAAGACTTAGAAAATGTTCGTAAAGCTATCAACTATGAATTTTTCATAAAAATCATTAATGAAAATTTTGTACCACTCTTACAATCTTAAAATCAAGAGTTGACAAAATCGAATTGTCATTATAAAATTACTTCTGTTGCGGTTGAATTCCACAATAGCTCAATCGGCAGAGCGGGTGACTGTTAATCACTAGGTTCCAGGTTCGAGTCCTGGTTGTGGAGCTGAAATTTAATCCGGCAAGAGCCGATAAAGTAGAGAACCTCGCTGAAGAAGCGGGGTTTTGTTTTTATTCCGACAAAAATTGATAAAGTCGTTTTCTTGCATACCAGGAGAATGAGTGAAAACACCAAAAAATCCCTCCGGCTTTTATAAACCGAAGGGAGATTTTTGTTCCAATAAATTCAACTTGTCAATTACTTCACAGGCTCAATTAATCCGTAGCTGTCTTCCCCACGTTTATACACGACATTGATTTCTCCCGTATCTCCGTTCTGGAAAACAAAGAATGAATGTCCTACAAGTTCCATTTGAGCGACTGCTTCGTTAATATCCATAGGGTGAACCTCAACCTTTTTAACCTTGTCAATATTAATTGTCTTTGTTTCAGGTTCAACAACTTCATCAACGCTAAACGAAAATTCTTCGCTTGCTCCGAGCTGTGCCCTGTCCTTCAGATATGAAGCATGCTTTTTAATTCTTCGCTCAAGATTTTTCAGAGATTGGTCAAAAGCCTTACGAGGTTCTGTTGCGTCCTCTTCCGCACGTAAAATAACACCGTTGGCATTTGCCGTAGTCTCAACGTTGAAGCTGCCCTTGTGATGTGTTACGACTATTTGGCAGTTAAGAATCTTACGGAAAAATTTTTCAAGGCGTGAAATTTTTTTCTCCATATATTCCCTAAGCTTATCATCAACTTCTGCGCCTCTTTGTACAAATCGAATGTCCATAATGTTATGACCTCCTGAAAAATTTTTATCTGCTAATATTATAATATATTTTCAGTTTTTGATTTAACGCAGCGTTTTATAATATCTTCGCTTTCATAGCACGGCGAATCTTTTAAGCATTCAGTATCGCAAAGTACAAGTGAAGGTGCATATGGCATGGCCGCAAGATTTTTCCCTGCATTCAGATTTAAGAGAGCTGAACCTCCCGATGACGCTTCAATCATTGCCGATAAAGTTACAGGTACAGGAACAAGCCTGACCGAAAAACATCTCGCTGCAAATCCTGCAACACTGCACACAACATCATTACCCAAACATGCTACGATACATTTTTTCGATAAACCCAATTCGGCCATTTTTTCAAGCAAATTTGAAACAGCTTCAAAATTTTTTGCGTCCTCACACGAATTTATAATCAATTCGCAAAATCTTAATTTCATTCCCGCATTTCTCGGATATTCCTGCAAGTTCATTATGATCTTCTGCAAATATAAATTTGAGTTCTCAATATCCGTAATCAATAAAATTTCATTGTCGATATTGTCATTGAGCCTCAAAATTTCAAGTCCGAGCCTCTCAATCAATCCTCTTTGAATTTTCACTCTGTATGTTTCCATTGTTAAAGTTGACGGCATTCTTTATTCCCCCTTAGCATAAAAAAACACCTCCTGAATTTCTTTGACTGAACTTTCAGAAGGTGTTCTGTAAAAATTTTCCTATATTAAAAAATCTCTTCCCTCATTCATATTTCAGCCAAAGCAATTTGAACTCCTGATACCAGTACCAGAAGCAAAAGCTAAAGCTGAAACATTTTGTTGTCGTAATGAGGTTAATATTTTTCAATCTTAAATAAACTCCGTTCAAAAATTTTAATTTTCAATGTTGAGAATAATATCACAATTTTTTTTAATTGACAAAATTTTTTTTGCGATTATACTTTTTATGTTATTTACGGTCTCGTAGCTCAGTGGATAGAGCGACTGCCTCCTAAGCAGTAGGCCGGGCGTTCGAGTCGCCCCGAGATCGTTTTCAGATTACATTCGATATAAATTCCCTCAAATTTTCAATCCCGATTTTTTTGTCAGACGATGTTATTATCGGTATGTCGTATGAAAACAAACCGTCTTTAACATAATTCTGACGTGTCGAAATCCATTTAGTTTTAGGGACTTTATCCGCCTTAGTGAACACTACGAAAATATTTTTCCCGTTTTGTCTTATCCATTCCTGAAGCTCTTTGTCGTTCGCTAAAAGCCCGTGCCTGAAATCCACAAGATGACAAAAAAATTTCAAGCTCTCACGTTCTTTAATGTAAGCTGAAATTAATTTTTTCCATTCATTTCTTTCGTCTTTGCTTCGTGCTGCGTAACCGTAACCCGGTAAATCTACAAGGCGGAAAATTTTTTGCGCTCCTTTAATTTCAACTCTGTAAAAATTTATGCTTCGAGTTTTGCCCGGAGTGCTTCCTGTTTTTGCCAGTTTCGTGTTTAAGAGGGCGTTAATTAACGAGGACTTGCCTACATTTGAACGGCCTGCTATTGCTATTTCGGGAATATTTATATCTTCGGATAAAAGCTGACCCGGTTTGAAACATGAAGCTTCAAGCCGGGAATTTATGAATAAAATTTTCTCGTTACTCATGCAACAGTCTGTCCAAAGGAATATTTTTTTCGTCAATAAATTCAGGAGTGATTATTAATTTCTTTCCTGATTTATCTTCATCGGACATTGAAGGCAATTCGTATTCAATATCAAGCATCAAATTTTCCATAATTGACCTCAAACCTCTCGCACCTGTTTTCTTTTTTACGGCCATATCAGCAATTTTTTCAAGAGCTTCAGGATTAAATTCAAGTTTTACGCCGTCCATCTCAAAAATTTTTGCGTATTGTTTAACAAGAGCGTTTTTAGGTTCCTGCAAAATTTTTATGAAGGCTTCTTTGTCGAGTTCCTCAAGCGAAACTAACACAGGTATTCTTCCGACTAACTCTGGAATAAATCCGTATGTTACTAAATCTTCAGGCTGAACCTTGCTTAAAATTTCATGGCCGCCCGTTTTTTTCGCAAGTTCTCCTCCGAACCCCATAGATTTTTGCAGTTCACGTCTTGCTACAATAGGCTCTAAACCGTCAAATGCCCCTCCGCAAATGAACAAAATGTTTTCGGTGTTAATCTGGATAAAATCCTGATGAGGATGTTTACGCCCGCCTTTAGGAGGAATGTTTGAAAGAGTTCCCTCCAAAATTTTTAACAGTGCCTGCTGAACTCCTTCACCTGAAACATCACGAGTAATTGAAACTGATTCGGATTTTCGGGTTATCTTGTCAATTTCATCGAGATAAATTATTCCTCTTTCAGCAGCTTTCAAATCGTAATCGGCAGCCTGTAAAAGTCTCACGAGAATATTTTCAACGTCTTCACCTACATAGCCCGCTTCAGTTAAAGTCGTAGCGTCCGCAATAGCAAAAGGAACATTTAACTTTCGTGCTAAGGTCTGAGCTATTAAAGTTTTTCCAGAACCAGTAGGCCCTAATAACAAAACATTGCTCTTTTGTAATTCAACATCAGAGTTATTTTTTCCGAGATTGTTCGCTATTCTTTGATAGTGATTATAAACGGCAACCGACACAACTTTCTTTGCTCTCGATTGTCCGATTACATACTGATCTAAATATGCGCTTAAATCTTTAGGTTTTATTGCCTCTGAATTTACTGCGCTGAATTTTTTAGGAGCGGCTGTTTTTTCAGGATAAACAGGGATATTAATATCCTTGTCAAAAGGATATTGATTTTGTGCTCTCTTATCGGCCATCATAATATTGCAGACTTCTACACATTCACTGCAAATTCTGACGTTTCCTCCCTGACCTTCAACCATATCTTCAACCATTGAAGCAGTTTTTCCGCAAAAAGAGCAGCGCGGTTCATCAGTTGAAGTATTTTTTTTCTTAGGCGGCATTTTTTATCGAGCCTCTATTATCTTATCAATAAGACCGTATTTTAATGCTTCATCTGCGGTCATGTAATTATCTCTGTCAGTATCCCTTGCGATCGTATCATAATCCTGCCCTGTATGTGAGGCTAAAATTCTGTTCATGCGTTCTTTGGTCTTGATGATATTTTTTGCCTGAATTTCAATATCGCTGGCCTGACCTCTTGCACCTCCGAGAGGCTGATGAATCATTACTTCAGCATTAGGAAGAGCAAGCCGTTTATCTTTTGCACCACCTGCCAACAAAATCGCTGCCATACTCGCCGCCAATCCTACACAAATTGTAGAAACCTGAGGCTTTATGTATTGCATAGTGTCATAAATCGCAAGCCCTGCTGTAACACTTCCGCCCGGACTGTTGATATAGAGATTAATATCTTTGTCAGGGTCTTCGCTCTCAAGGAATAATAATTGAGCAACGATTGAATTAGCTACGTCATCGACAATTTCCGAACCGAGAAAAATAATTCTGTCCTTCAAAAGCCTGCTGTAAATGTCGTAGCTTCTTTCACCCCTGCCGGTCTGTTCAATAACATAAGGAATATAGTAAGACATCTTTAATTATTATTCTCCCTGATTTTGATTTTCTTCAGGCTTCTGTTCGTTTTGTTCAGGCTTTGAAAGCTCGTAAACCTCTTTAACCTTCATGTGTGAAATAACTGTATCGGCAATTTTGTCCCAACGTACGCTGTCTGTTAAACGGTCAAGATCGTTTTCATGCTCATAGAAATATTTTGCTATGAAACCTTTTGAAACGTTTATGGCTTTTGCTCGGCGTTCAAATTCTTTTTCGAGGTCTTCCTTTTCAACATGGACATCGTATTTTTTCGCTAATTCGTCCATAACAAAGACATCTTTTAATGAGCCTTCAGCACGGTTCCTTAAAATATTTTCATAACCCTTTTTGCCTTCTTCAGTGTTGAGGCCGTAAGCATCGGATAAATTAACCTGATTATTTTTTGCCCATTCTTCATCAGCTTTACGGTTTGATTCGATTTGACGCTGAATTAATTTTTCAGGGACTTCGAGTTTTGAGTTGTCGATAATTAACCTCGTTGCTCTTCCTCTTACATCATTCAAAACTTCATCGGCTGTTTCTCTCTCAAGGTCTGCTCTTAATCTTGCTCTGAAAGCTTCAACGTCTTTAATTTCAGTGTTATCACCGAAAGCTTTTTTCAGGAAATCTTCATTAATTTCAGGCAATACATATTCCGAAACATTTTCGATTTTCATTTTGTAACTGACTTTTTTGCCTGCAAGAATTTTTTCCTGATGATTTTCTTCAACGTCGAAAGTTGTAAAAGCTTCTTCGCCCTTTGACTTACCGATTAAAGCCTCACGAACTTCTTTACGCAAAGTCTGATCCGTTAAGTCAATTTTTTCGTGAGTAGGTTCGGGACGAGGTTGTTCTGTTGCTTCCGAGCCGTCCGGATTGAGGGTCTTTACCGTTAATTCAACATCAACAAGATCTTCATCTTTAACAGGTCGTTCAACAGATTTAACTTCGGCTAATTGAAACTGAACTTGCTTTGCGAATTTATCAACATCTTCTTCTTTGACTTCAGCGATTAACTTTTCAATTTCGAAATTCTCAACTTCAGGCAATTCGATTTCGGGTTTTACTTCAAAAATTAAATCGCAAATAACATTTTTCCCCTCTTCAATTTTTTCTTTAATATCGAGAGTAGGAGCTTCAAGAGGTTCGAGATCATAATCGTCAATAATTTGTTTGATTTGGTCGGGAACAATTTTGTCGAGTGCCTCATGATAAAGGGCTTCTTTACCGAAACGCATCTCAAGGATTTTGCGAGGTGTTTTGCCTTTTCTGAAACCGGGCATATTAACCTGCTGAGACAATTCGTTTAATGCTTTGTTAAGTGCTTTTGTGAACTCGCTGGCTTCGATGTCGAGTTTAATTGTTACGACGTTTTTTTCCTGCCCCAGCAATTCTGTTTTCATTATAAATTCAAGGCTCCTTCTAAAAATTTGAAAATTGCCCTGAACATTATGACAGGGCGCAAATATTGAGAGATTTTACCACAAAAAAATTTGACTGTAAAAAATCTCAAAAATGATACTCGTAAAATTTTTTCATGGCCTTATAATATGGCGCGTTAAGATTTTTATAAGGAGAATGAAAATTATTATGAGTAAATTAAATGTGCCTTACAAAATTTATCTCGATGAAAAAGACATTCCGTCATCGTGGTACAACGTCAGAGCTGACATGAAAAACAAACCCGCTCCTCTTATTCACCCCGCAACTTTGAAGCCTTTGACATTTGAGGAAATGCGCCCGATTTTTTGCGATGAATTAATCAAACAGGAACTCGATGACAATACCGCTTATGTTCCGATACCCGAAGAAATTTTGAACTTCTACAAAATGTATCGTCCTTCACCTTTAACACATGCCGTATTTCTTGAGGAAGCATTAGGAACTCCCGCACATATTTTTTACAAGTTCGAGGGCAATAACACATCAGGTTCTCATAAATTAAATTCTGCAATAGCTCAGGCTTATTACGCTAAGAAACAAGGACTTAAAGGCGTTACGACTGAGACAGGAGCAGGACAATGGGGAACTGCTTTAGCAATGGCATGTTCATTTTTCAGGCTTGAATGTAAAGTTTACATGGTTAAAGTTTCATACGAGCAAAAACCTTTCAGACGTGAAGTAATGAGGACATACGGAGCAACTGTTACTCCTTCACCTTCAATGGAAACAAAAATCGGCCGTGCCATTAACGAGGCTCACCCTAACACAACAGGTTCTTTAGGCTGTGCAATCTCAGAAGCTGTTGAAGTCGCAACATCGACTGAAGGTTATCGTTATGTTTTAGGAAGTGTCTTAAATCAGGTTTTGTTACATCAATCAGTAATCGGTCTTGAAACAAAAGCTGCATGTGAGAAATATAACATCAAGCCCGACATCATCATCGGCTGTGCAGGAGGCGGTTCAAATTTGGGCGGATTAATTTCACCGTTTATGGGAGAAAAATTACGCGGTGAAGCTGACTATCAAATTATTGCTGTTGAGCCTGCAAGCTGTCCGAGTTTCACAAGAGGAAAATTCGCTTATGATTTTTGCGACACAGGCAAAGTATGTCCTATGGCAAAAATGTACACGCTAGGCCATGATTTCATACCTTCAGCAAACCATGCGGGAGGACTTCGTTATCACGGAATGAGCAGCATTCTTTCACAGCTTTATCATGACGGCTTAATGGAAGCAAGAGCTGTTGAACAAACGAGTGTCTTTGAGGCAGCAGAACAATTCGCAAGAGTTGAAGGAATTTTGCCTGCACCTGAAAGTTCACACGCAATTCGAACAGCCATTGATGAAGCTTTGAAGTGCAAAGAGACAGGCGAGGAGAAAACAATTATTCTCGGATTAACAGGCACGGGATATTTCGACATGACAGCGTATGAAAAATACAACGACGGAACTATGAGCGATTATATTCCGACTGATGAAGATTTAGCGAAAGGTTTTGCCGGCATTCCGAACATTAATTTATAATAATTTTGTAATAGCCCCTCCTAAAATTTTTTAATTGATGTTTTAAGAGGGGTTATGAAATTTTGTAGTGTATAATTATTTTCAAGAAAATTAACTGTAACAACAATTCTAACACTATTACATAAGTGCCTGCCAGCGCAATATAGTGCGACAATTTTATTATGAAGTCGAGTATTTTCATCATAGCTATTCACCTCCTCCCGTTATGGTCAGAAGAGAATACCCCAAGTATCCCATCTAACGCAGGATACCTCGTCTAAAAATATTCTATCATGAAAAATCATGAAAAAATTTTTCATACTTTTTGATACAATTACAAAAAATTTTTATTAACGAGGGGGAATTTTCTTCATGGGAATGACGATGACCCAAAAAATTCTTGCAAAACATGCAGGACTTGATGAAATTCACGCAGGGCAATTAATTCAGGCAAAACTTGATTTAACTCTGGCAAATGATATTACAGCCCCTGTTGCTATTAACGAATTTGAAGCAGCAGGTTTTGATTCAGTGTTTGATAAAAGCAAAATCGTTTTTGTAATGGATCACTTTGTCCCTAACAAAGACATTAAATCCGCAACACAATCCAAACAATGCAGAAATTTCGCGAAAAAATTCAAGCTCGAAAATTTCTTTGATGTCGGAACAATGGGAATTGAACATGCCCTTTTACCTGAAAAAGGGCTTGTAGCTCCGGGCGAATGTATTATCGGAGCAGACTCTCACACTTGCACTTACGGAGCAGTCAATGCTTTTTCAACAGGTGTAGGTTCAACAGATTTAGGAGCAGCAATGGCTGTAGGTTATACGTGGTTCAAAGTTCCTTCAGCCATAAAAATTAATGTAACAGGAAAAAAACGTCCTTATGTTTCAGGAAAAGATTTAATTTTATATTTAATCGGCAAAATAGGAGTCGACGGAGCATTATATAAATCTCTCGAATTTTCCGGTGAAGGTTTGAAGGAATTAACAATGGCTGATCGTTTAACGATTTCGAATATGGCTATCGAAGCAGGCGGTAAAAACGGAATTTTTCCTGTTGACGAAATCACAAAAGAATTTTTGAACGGACGTGTAAATCGTGAATGGACAGCTTATTATCCTGATGATGATGCCGAATATGAGAGCGTCGTTAATTTGAATCTCGATGAAATTGACTGCACTGTTTCATGGCCGCACTTACCCGAAAATGCAAAGCCTGCTCGTGAAGGTCATGACATAAAAATTGATCAGATTGTAATCGGTTCATGCACTAACGGAAAAATTGAAGACTTGAAAGCCGCTGCTGAAATTTTCAAGGGAAGACATTTAGCGGAAGGTGTCAGAGGAATAATTATCCCTGCAACTCCTTATATATATCATGAAGCAATGAAGCTCGGATATTTTGATATTTTCCTTGATGCAGGCTGTGTAATCTCAACTCCGACATGCGGCCCGTGCTTAGGAGGTTACATGGGAATTTTAGCGGCCGGTGAAAGATGTGTTTCAACTACTAACAGAAATTTCGTTGGAAGAATGGGACATGTTGACAGTGAAGTTTATTTAGCGTCTCCTGCCGTTGCTGCTGCTTCAGGAATTGCGGGACATATTGCTCACCCCGAGGAGGTTATGAAATAATGAAGGCTCATAAATATGGAGATCATGTTGATACGGACGTTATAATTCCTGCACGTTATCTTGCAAGCCAAGACAAAAAAGAATTGGCTTCTCATTGCATGGAAGATATTGATAAAGATTTCGTTAAAAAAGTTAAAGACGGCGATATTATGGTAGCGGGATTAAATTTCGGCTGCGGCTCATCACGCGAACATGCTCCTGTTGCGATTAAAGCGTCAGGAATTTCGTGTGTAATAGCAAAAAGTTTCGCGAGAATTTTTTACCGTAACGCTATTAACATCGGACTTGCAATTCTTGAATGCCCTGAAGCTGCTGAAGATATTTCAGACGGTGATGAAGTCAAAGTTAATTTTGACACAGGCGTTATTACAAACGAAACAAAAAATAAAACATATCAGGCCGAACCTTTTCCCGAATTTATCAAAAAAATGATAGATGACGGAGGATTAATGGCATCATTGAGGAAAAAATGAAAAAATAATGAAAGCATTATTCATAAACGGAAGTCCGAGAAAAAATTGGAACACTCATAAAATGTTGGAGAGTGCAATGAAGGGAGCTTCAGAAGCAGGAGCCGAGACGGAATTAATTCATCTTTATGATTATAATTTCAAAGGCTGTATTAGTTGTTTTGCATGCAAAGTCAAAAATTCTAAAACTAACGGCCTTTGTGCATTCAAAGATCCTTTAACACCTGTACTCGAAAAAGCATTAAATTCTGATGTCGTAGTTATGGGAAGCCCGGTTTATTTCAGTTTCCCTACAGGAATGTTACGCTCATTCATGGAGAGATTTATATTCCCCGTTATGACTTACAGCAACGATGAAAAAGGAAAACGTATTGGGTTATACCGAAACCCTCTGTGCTTATAACACTCTTCAATTCAAAGACTATTCAAGATATGAAGCGAATATGTTTGACGGAGACGGTAAAGCAAAATACAAAGATGAACATTTCCCTAAAGATTTACAGAACGCTTATGAACTAGGAAAGCGTCTTGTTGAAAAAGCAAAGGAAAATTTGAAAGGAGAATAAAAATTTATGTCAAAGAAAAATGTAGCAGTAATTCCCGGTGATGGAATAGGCCCTGAAGTTATCGGAGCAACTTTGAAAGTATTGGAAAAAGTCGCGCCGAATACTTTTGAATTTCACGAGGTCGCAATGGGAGGAAATGCAATAGATAAATACGGCGAACCTCTTCCTGCTGAAAGCCTTAAAATTTGTCAAAACGCAGAAGCAACTTTACTTGGAGCTGTCGGAGGCCCTAAATGGGATAATCAGCCTCCTGAAAAAAGACCTGAAAGAGGATTATTAGGAGTAAGAAGCGGGCTTGAAGTTTTTGCGAATATAAGACCTGCGAAAATTTTTGCGCCTCTTGCTTCAGCATGTCCTTTAAGGAAAGATATTGCAGAAAAGGGAATTGATTTTATTATCGTAAGGGAATTAACGGGAGGAATTTATTTCGGTAAACATGAAGCCTTCAAAACTCCTGAAGGTGAACGTGCTGCACGTGATGTAATGGAATATTCCGAGCATGAAATTCGACGAATTGCTCACGTTGCTTTCAAAATGGCAATGGGGCGCAGAAAAATTGTTACCTCAATCGACAAAGCAAATATCTTAACATCGTCAAGATTATGGCGCGAAATTGTTGAGGAAGTCGCTAAAGAATATCCCGAAGTGAAATTAAATCATCTTTATGTTGATAATGCTTCGATGCAATTAATTCGAGTGCCTTCAGAATTTGACGTAATCGTAACCGAAAATACTTTCGGCGATATTTTGTCTGATGAAGCAAGCCAGATTATAGGGTCAATAGGAATGATACCGAGCGCAAGTTTAGGAGAAGGCAACAGAGGACTTTACGAGCCTATTCACGGTTCAGCTCCAGACATTGCAGGACAGAATAAAGCAAACCCAATCGGAACAATTTTATGCGGAGCGATGATGTTGAGATATAGTTTCAACATGAATGCCGAAGCGGATAAGATTGAGAATGCGGTTGATGAAGTTTTGAAAGCAGGCTTAAGGACACCTGATATTTACACAGAAGGAACGAAATTAATTACAGGTTCTCAAATGAGGGACGAAATAATTTCGAGGTTATAAAGAT
This sequence comes from uncultured Fretibacterium sp., assembly GCA_937899395.1. Taxonomy (GTDB): domain Bacteria; phylum Synergistota; class Synergistia; order Synergistales; family Aminobacteriaceae; genus JAFUXM01. Next base: position 11,261 of record CALBPU010000120.1, on the reverse strand, counting down.
TTTCAAGAGAGGCTTAACAATTTGTCGAGCCTCTTTAAGTTCTATTAATCTTCCGTAGGAGTTGTTCTTATTCTTCCGCCTTGTTCATAGAAATAAATGCAATAAAATTGGCTTGTATCGGCTTTATTCCTTATTATTATGTGTCCATTTTTATTAAAGCCGTTATTTTGAAGTGAATAATTTAATTTACTACCATTTATTTTTAATTCATAAGTGAATTTATCGCTAGAAGCTAGCGTTTCAGGATTTATTGTGCTGCCATTATTCCATACATAAAGAATTTTACTTTTATCTTGAGTTACTAATTCAAATTCGTTATGTGTTTTGTCAGCAGTTTTCATTAATCTGAGAATTTCGGCCGTAATTTTTTCAGCTTCAGACTTAGCCGTTTGTTTCCCTACATTGGAACTCATCGTAACAGCCGCTGCCATAACTCCCATAATTGTTATAGCTATTATAACCTCAGGTAACGTAAATCCGAAATGCCTTCCCAAAAATTTATCCTTCATTTATATTCCCCACTATCAAAATTATTTTGAAAACAATTCTGCCCGTTTGGTCTCTCTGTGAAACAGGTAACATTACGCTCTTAAATTTCCCGCTGTTTTTAAGACCTTCTGTTGTGTTTAAGACACTTTTTTCATCTTCGGCCTTACCGTCAAGCACAACTGTTATTCCCGCTATGTTCTGCGAAAAATCTGCCGTATCAAATTTTAATCCGTTTCCTGAATTTATTTCAAGAGTATCGAGAATTTCAAGAACGGGTATATCACTTTGAAGAAATTCCAAAATTTTTTCAGCTTTTGCTTTTTGTTTTTCGAGGCTTGAAATTTCTTCGGATAACGCAATTCTCTGTCTTGTAAAATCACTTACATTATCCCTCATAATATCCATTTTTGCGTCAAGTTCCTTTATGCTGTTAATCGAAAAAGTTATTGTACCTATAGACAGCGTTATAAATCCTACTAATAATCCCCATAAAATTACCCTGTTAATATTAAATGAATATCTTCGTTTCTCAAGTTCAACGAATTCCATTGGCCTTATATCAAGTGCAGAAGCTCCTTCAGCACTCCTGAGAGCAAGACCTTCAGCACCGAAATATTCATCATCGACATTAATAATTTTTACGCCGGAACTGGGATCATCTCCAAGCTGATAATTCAAACCGAACGTAATAATTTTTTCGATTCGGACGTTTCTTTGCTGCATGTCCATATATTGCATCGTGTTGAGAATTTCTTGAGCGCTTTCAGCATTGTTCGCCGTTCTGTAATATATTCCAAGTCCTTCCCAAACTGCTATTATGCTGTTCAAATCTGCAAACAAACACAAACCGTTTTGAGCTTCAGGAATAGCCCTAAACATCGCAAAGTTTACAGGCTCAATAGCTCCTGCAGGAAAACCTGCTTTTCTGGCAATCTCAAAAACTTCTTCAACAGTTTCACGTTTAGCACATGCGACTAAAAATGAAGCCTCATCTCTTTCTCGAAGGTCTGCTGGGGTTTTAGCTCTTACGACATCGAAAACTGCGTCATGTCTTTGATACGGAAAATATTCCTCAAAATTAACATCAATGCTTCCTCTGACATCTTCAAGCTCCATTTTAGGAAATGTAAGAAGCTTTATTATTGTTTCACCTGACGGAAGCCCTACACTGACGGGATTACGAATTTTTCCTGTTTGCTTTATAATTTCGGCCATTCCTTTTTCAAGCAGCGAAAAATTTTTAATATGACCTTTCTGTATGCAATCCTCAGCAAGAGGAACTGAAAATTTCCTGATTGTTTCGCTGTCCTCGTTAAGTTCGATGAAGTAAATGGCATCATCGTAAATTGCAAGAGCCACAGAGTTTTCTTCAAGATGAGTTGTTCCTAATTTAATTTCCATATTAGAACCACATCTCCTCGTATGATTTTATTTCGCTGTTGTGAATTAATACCTGATACATTAAAGTCCTGTATACATCCTTAGCAATATTTATTTTTGTGAATGCTCTGATGAGATAATGATGTTCACCCATTGGCGGAAAAATTTTTTTGTAAGAATATTTATCGCTGTAATTTCCCCAATCAGTTCCGGGTGTTGTATCCTTGAAGGGATATTTCAAATAATGTATATTTGTGTAAAAAACTCCTACGGGAATATTTTCATATTCTACATTATCATCAAGTTCAAGAGTTGTTGCTGTCTCTGTATAAAAATTTGTGTAATCAACACTGACATTAATATTTTTTGTTGAAAGATTATTTCTTGCATCTTCAACCTTTTGAGCAAGTTTCAATTTTATTCCCATTAATTCACGGTCTTCAGCAAGAGATTCATTTGAGTTAGTCGAAAAGAAAAATACTTGCGCCGTTATCAAAACAGCCGCAAGGAAAAATACAAGCACACTTACTAATGAACTTCCGCGTCTTTTATGAATGCTGAATATTTTGTTAATGTCCTTCTCGCAGTTAAATCTGAATTTGCATTTATCACATAAATTTTTATTCCTCAAAATTTCCGGAAACCTCCTTAACGAAATTATATTAAATACCGAATAAAATAATCTCGGCAAACCTGACTTAATCATACTCCTAACTGTCTCTGAATCAAAAATATCAGGCGAATTTTTATCATCATCAAGATATATTATCTCAATAGAAGGAACTATTCCCGAAGATTTTTCAATCAGCCATGAATAAATTAAACTCTGTGATAACGAAACCGTAACATCGGATTTTCTGAAACCCTTAAATTCAAATAATCTCACTTCAGCTTTATCGGGATTAAACATCAGAGCGTCATAACGTCCTTTGATAATCAAAACTCCGTCATTGAAATTATAATTTCCTTCCAAAATTCCTTCAGGCTTTATAAAAACTGTAAGCATATTTTTTTCAGGGTATTTTATCAGAGACGGAATGCCGCGAAAAAAATCGTACATCGCTTTCACCCATACTCTTATTCCGTTAGCCATCGAAAGAAATTGACCTGCCGTAAAATTTTCAGAGTTATTTTCAACGAAAGGCATGAAAATATTTTCGCGTATCATTTTTTCAAGCTGAATTGAACCTCCCGAAATTGCATTTTGAATTTTTTTGTGAAGTTTGTGATTAGGATCAGAAGCCGCCTCGAAAAATACTTGAGCAATATTTTTGTGAAACATTGAGCCGTAAGCTTCACCATTGCCGTTAATTCCGATATGCCACGCAGATTTTTCGCCCATGTGAATTTTATAGGCAAATAAAGCAGGACACCTTTGGCATAACGCTATATCACTTACCGTTACATAACATGTTCTCATTTTCTATCACTGAGAGTGAGGAGAAGTTCATTCCTTGAGTTAAAAGTCTTGAAAATATTTCTGTTACTTTGAATTAATGATAAAACTTTTGACTGATCAACATGAAATTTTTGCTGAGATAACAATTCGGTTGCTTTGCTGACACTTATAATTCTCATCGGTGAAGTATTAATGATTTTTACCAATGCCTGAATAATCTCTCCATAAATTTGAGGTCTAGGCTGCGTTATCCCTGTATCAAACGGAAAATCAATTAAGTTTAGAGTTTTAACGAAATCTTTAATATCGTTCCGAGTTGCTGTTCGATTACCAGAAGAAGAATACAAATTTACATCGCCGTTATCAATACGGTTAATTAAAGCAGTAAGTGCGTACCATTGAATACGCGATTTGTTATCGAGAAATATTACATGGCCGCCTGAATTTTCAAATTGATTTTTTATTTGATTTGTAAGTGTCCATGTTTTGAATTTGTATACACTTGCTTCTGAAATATAACAGCAAAAACTATCAGCATTTTTATTAAGAAAATTTATACCCTTCTTTAGTCCTGAACTTGCTGAAGAGGTATTTTTCAATGTTACAAAAACAAATGCAAATTTCATTGTATCTTTATATTTTCCCATGAGCTTAATTTTTTCTACATTACTAGAGTAAAATTCAAAGCCTTCATGAAATTTCAGCCATACTTCAAGAGCAAAGGCAAGCTGATCTGCATTTGGCGGCCACATTGAAGGATTAGCCTGAACCTTTTTATATTCTTCATCATAAACGCTTTTAATTTGAGTATCAAGCGATATGTTTCCCGTTATTGAACGGTTGGCAAGTTCCATTACTTTGCGAGGTGATAATCCTTCAGTAAAAATGTTATTTGTTTTTCTCATTCTTTCAATTACCCATTGATAAATTTCTTCCGCAGTTTTTTCTTCCTCGAAAACAGATTTAATTTTTAAGTACATTAGCTTTTGAGCTTGTTCTATTGAACATTTTTCTAGTTCCATAATATTTTTTGAAAAACGATCTACTACGGCTGGATCAAGTATAGGTCGAAATACATTATTCCATGTTTCGGGTTTCATAAAGCATAAAGGCAGAACACCGAAAAGATTATTAACGAGGAAACTTATAATATTTCCCCACGATATAACTAAATCTTTATATTTATCTTTGTCATTAATTAAATCAAGTTCATCGAAACAGATTATCATCGTAACTTTTGCATAAGCCAAAACATAGCCGAGAAATATTAAAACCTTTTCAGCTTCTTGTTCACGCTGTACAGAATCAATATTGTCAAGATTTCTTATTGGAAGTCCAAGTTCATGTGAATCTTCTTCATCGAGACCGTTAAGCAGCCATTCTAAAATTTCATCTTTTACAGCAAAATCATTCGAATTAACATAAGCGATTAAAGATTTCAAAAATTTTCTGTCAATCTGCGGAATATCACGGGCTATATAAGCTCTTTTGTCAATGTTATCGATATTTTCAAAACCGTCATTGCGTCTATTTTCAAGATAAGAATTTATAAATTCATTCATTAATACATCGAACTGTATACAGCCTTCACTGTGAGGCTGTCGTAAGCTGATAAAAATTTCATTGAGCAAATGCTGTACAGCAGTATTAGGGTTCTTAAAAGCTCTAACGTTTATCAAAATTATCGGTCTTGCATTGTCCCTAAGCTTTCTCAAAATTCTTACGAGCATGTGAGTTTTTCCTGTACCATGTTCGCCTAGTATGAGACCTGCAAGAGGGAGAGTAGGTTCTCTTCGCTTGTGTCTGATAAGCTGCTCTATGCTTTCATATGCCTCACTGCTTAATTGTAATAAATCTAATTCAGAGTCATGGCCTAGAAAAGTAGATACCCTAGAAATAAAAGGATTATTTTGCTTCAATAATGCCAAGATTTCATTATCTAACATTCCAAGTCACCGTTCCCATTCTGAAATTATTTTCATCAATGAATGAATCTTCGATATTTTTTGCCGTCATTCCTACCATTTCGAGATCATGAAGAGTAATTATTCTCTTATCCCGCAAATATTTAAGCATATTGTCAAAAACTTCTCTGGGCCAATTCAAAGTATTACGAATATCGCAAATTCTCACAAAAATTCTTCCTTTGTCGTTAGCGTCAAATGCTTTACGAAATTCTTCAACGGTGTAATTTTTAGCTTCTACGGGAGATGCCAAATAAATTTTTGGCTCAAAAGTATCTGAAAAATGAATTTTTACTTGCCCTTTATTAATCAGTTCATTAAGAATTTTTATGAAGTCCGCTTTCAAGAAAGGCATTCTTCGAGCTACAACCTTAACGCTTTTTCCTTCAGTGTAAGACAGCTCATTCAAAATTAAGTCTTCGGGCATACATGGCTTCAAAATATAATTGCTCCTGCCCTTTTTCAGAAACATAAATTCATCGTCTGAAAAATCTTTGATGGTCTGCACAATTTTTGAGGCACTGTTGTTTTTATTAATCCCAAGCTCTTTTCTTGCTTCGACTCCGAGTTTTTCAAGAAGCTTTGTTATGGCTATAAAAGGTCTTTGCTCTTTATCAAGTATTGCGTTTATCCTGTCAAGAACATTTACATTTTTTTTCGACATGATTAAAATTTTCACTCCTCATTTAGATTTTTGAACTCAGATAATTTTAACCTAATGTTATGATATTCTCAAAAATTAAAGATTGGAAATTAATTATGAATCACGAACCTGTAATGTTAAATGAAGTACTGGAATTTATACAAAATCATAACCATTCTAAAATTTTAGACGGTACTTTAGGCTTGGGAGGATATTCCGAAGCTATCCTGAAAAATTTTCCCGACTGTTTTGTTCTGGGTTTAGACAGAGATAATCAAGCTATAAATTTTGCTTGTGAACGATTAAAAATTTTTGGCTCAAGATTTTCTGCCCGTCATGAAAAATTCAGCAACATCGAAAATATTTCCGATATAAATTCATTCGATGTTTACGTTTTTGATTTAGGAGTTTCAAATATGCAGCTCTCAATTCCTGAACGAGGGTTTTCATTTCAAAATGAAGGCTCTTTGGATATGAGGATGAATCCTGATGAAAATTCTTTAACTGCTGCTGAAGTTTTAAGAACCTCTGACGAAAAAACTTTAGCAAAAATTTTTTTCGATTACGGAGAAGAAAGACATTCAAAATTAATAGCCTCAGCAATTAAAAAATCTAAATCTCCATTAACCACTACAACAGATCTTGTGAATTTAATCCGCTCAACTCTTCCTCAGCCTCTTCAACGAAAAATGGGAACTCACCCTGCAAGAAGAATTTTTCAGGCATTGAGAATTTATGTTAATGATGAAACAAAGGAGCTTGAAATTTTATTGAAGGCTTTGAAAAATTTGAAGAATAATTCTCTCATAATTTTCGTTTCGTATCACTCAATAGAAGATAGGCTCGTCAAAAAAAATTTTCGTGAATGGCAAAATGAAAATCTCGGAAAAATTTTAACAAAACACCCTTTAACACCTTCAGATAATGAAATCGAACGAAATTATAAGTCAAGAAGCGCAAAACTAAGAGCATTTTGTCTTATTCAAGACTAGGTATTTTTTGCAAAATATGTTATTATATTCCCCACTAAAATTATAAATTGAAAATTAATTATGTCGGAGGCGAATTATAATGAGCAAAAACAGTTCGAGAAAAATGAAAACAACGTTTAAGTTTTTAGCAGGTTTAGGAGTAGTAATATCTTTAGTAATAGGATTGGGGATTTTAAGATTTCACGCAGCACGTTTAGCATATTATCTTGAATCCGTTAATCAGTCCATTCAAAAATATTCGGAGGAAGAAGTTTTATTGCGTCAAGAACTTTCAGCTTTGGTAGCTCCTATAAGAATTTACAGTTACTGCAAAGAGAATTTGGGAATGCAAAAAGTCTTAAAAGCTGAAACACTTCCTATCAGGGCACAATCAGGAAATTTTACAGCTTCAAGAAAAAATTCATCACCTGAAAATAAAGGTTGGCATTTCGGTTTAGCATGGCTTCTTGAAAGGTAAGGTAAATTTCTGTTAATGCCTGAAACACGAAAAAAAAATATCCCTCACTCAAATAAAGGAGGAATACCTTTACAGAAGGCGGGTAATCCTTGGATCTTGTTTGTGATGTTTTTCATCATCATAAGTGTAACTTTAGTTGCTCGGCATTGCTATCCTGAGACAAGAGTTGTTCAGCAATCTCGACATCAATATTGGCGAAAAGTTCCGTTGAAAACTACACGCGGAATTATTCAAGATGTCAAAGGAAATGCTCTCGTAATTTCTGAAACAATTCCATCATTCGCTATAGACCCTTCATTAATTCAGTCCGATGACCTTCCCGAACTCGAACAAATTATCTCCGACGATTTAATGATAAAAATTCGGGCGGCTATGGGAACTAAAAGCCGTTTTATGTGGCTCACTCATAAATCCGATGAAGCTGAAGCTGAAAAATTCAAGGCCGTAAAAAAAGATATTAAAGCATTAATCGAAATTGATGAACCTTACAGAAAATATACGAATCAACGTTTAATGTCTCATGTTTTAGGATTTTGCGACGCTGATAACAGGGGTCTTGCAGGCATTGAACAAAAATGGGATTACATTTTATATAACCCTCCGGGACAAAAAATTGTAGTACGAAGACCCGGAACTCAACCAGCATTGTTATTCGACAGGGGAATTGAACAGAAAAACGTTATGCCTATAATCACCCTAACTCTTGACAGCAGAATTCAATATGTCGTTGAAAAACATTTGTTCAAGACTGCTCAGGATAACGGAGCTAAATGGGCTGTATGCGTATGTATGAACCCTATTAACGGCGAAGTTTTAGCTATGGCGAGCTGGCCTACTTATGATCCTCAAAACCGTAAAACCTTAACTCTTGATGCTCTTTCAAACGGTGCTGTAAGTCGAGGTTATGAACCCGGTTCAACTTTCAAGCCGATATATTTAGGTATTGCATTGGATAGAGGCTGGGCAAGAAAAGATGAAATATTTTTCTGTCCTGCAAGATTAAAAGTTGCTGACGGTTTCATAAGAGAATCTGACGCAAGAGTTGCTCTGGGGAGTGTTAATACTGCACAGCTTATAATAAAATCCTCAAATGTAGGAATGGCTCAAATCGGAATCAGAACCGAAAAAACAAAAATGTATGAAAGTTTAAGGGCATTGGGATTTGGTCAGGAAACTGATATTGAACTTCCGGGAGTTGCTAAAGGGATTTTGCCTTATCCTGAAAATTGGCGCGGAATTACTCCTGCAAATATAGCTATAGGTCAAGGACTTGCAGTTACTCCTTTACAGCTTGTTACAGCTATGGCAGCAATAGTAAACGGCGGAAAATTATTAAGTCCTTATATTGTTAAGGAGGCCGTAAATTCTCAGGGCGAATTGGTTTACAAGGGTGAACCGAAAGTCATGCGTGAAGTTTACACCCCTGAAACTGCCGCATGGATTAGAGGAGCAATGCGCAGAGTTGTTACTGAAGGTACAGGGAAAAGAGCCGCTACTTCGATAACCAATGTTGCCGGCAAAACAGGCACTGCTCAGGTACCTGAAGGAGGAAAATATGCAAAAAATCGTTATGTCGCGTCATTCGTTGGATTTTGGCCTTATGAATCTCCGAAATATTTAATGCTAATTTCAATCGGTGAACCTACAAGCGGAAGATTTTACGGAGGCGATTTAGCTGCACCTGTTTTCAAACAGATAGTTGAAGAAATGGCGGAACTCGAATATTATTCTTGATATAAAAATTTAATTTAAGGAGTTAAAAAATCTTGAGCGTAAAATTTGAAGATGTCCTGAACTTTATACGGGCTAAAAATTTCAATGTCCGTGTGAAGTCTCAGGGCAATTTTTGTGATGTTGAAATTTCTGAAGCGATTTCAGACAGCAGAGATGTTAAAAACGGAACGTTATTTTGCTGCATTAAAGGCGAAAATTCTGACGGCCATAATTTTGTTAAGGCTGCTGAAAATTCGGGAGCTTGTGCTTTGTTATGTGAAAGGGAAGTTGATTCGGATTTACCGCAAATAATCGTTGAAAATGTCAGAGATATTTTGGGCGAAACAGCTTCGTTTGTTTATGATAATCCTTCCGAAAAATTGTTGATGGTCGGTGTTACAGGCACTAACGGAAAAACCACTACGACTTACATAACCCGAAGTATTTTACAGGCTTCAGGAATGAGAGTTGGTCTTCTCGGAACAATAATTGAGAGCGACGGAATTAATGATAAGGACGCTGACCGAACAACACCCGAAAGCGCGGAAATTCAAAGACAGCTTTATTCAATGGTGAAAAATAAATGCGGTGCATGTGTAATGGAAACTTCATCGCACGGATTATATTTCGGAAGAGTTAAAGGAATTTCGTATGATGTTCCTGTTTTCACGAATTTATATCCCGAACATTTAGATTTTCACATTAACATGGAAAACTATTTCGAGGCAAAAAAATTATTGTTCACGAAATATTCAAAGAAGAATTTTAAGGGAGCTGCTAATTTTGATGATCCTTACGGAAAAAGATTGCTCGCCGAATTTCCTGAAAATATCAGAGGCTTCGGACTGACTGAAGGTGCGAAATCAAAAGTCCTGAAATCCGACACTACAATTAACGGAACTGATCTTGAAATTTTCACTGAAGGCTTCAATAATTTGACACTTCACAGCCCTTTAGTCGGAGATTTTAATATCATGAATACTCTTTGTGCTGTTAGTGCAATGAGAGGAATTGTTAATGATGAAGCGATTGTTAAAGGTGTCGCAAATGTTCCTCAAGTTCCGGGCAGGCTCGAACGAATTGATTTACCAAACGGAGCTTGCGTCTTTGTCGATTTTGCTCACACTCCTTCAGCTTTAAGAAGTGTTTTGAGTGTTATAAGGAAGTTGTCTGGAAATGACAGGAAAATAATTTCGGTGTTCGGTCATGGAGGAGGACGTTATCAACAGAACAGACCCGAACTTGCAAAGGCTGCCTCAGAATTTGCGGACGAAATTTTAATCACCTCTGACAATGCAAGAGATGAAGATCCGATGAAAATTGCAGAAGCTATTGCGTCAGGTGCTACAATTCCCTACAAAATTATTGTTGACCGTCCCGAAGCTGTTAATTACGGATTAAATAATCTCAAAGCAGGAGACATTCTCGTTATAACAGGTAAAGGCCCTGAGAAATTCATAACGATTAAGGGCAAAAAAATTCCGTTTAACGATGCCGAAGCTGTAAAGAATTGGAGAAAATAATTATGAATATGAAATTAAAAGATTTATTTGCGCTTATAAATGTTGAAGTTCCCGAAAAATTTTCGGAGCTTGAATTTCCTTCACATCTTGCTACAGACAGCAGAGATGTTATTGAAGGAGGAGCATTTGTTGCTCTTGAAGGTGAAAAAACTGACGGACATAAATATATTCCTCAGGCAATCGAAAACGGAGCGTCATTGCTTATCATTCGTAAAGGCAAAACACCCGAAAATATTAACTTGCCTGTAATCGAACTCGAAAATCCTGAAAAAGATTTAGCGTTGCTTGCCTCTGAAAAATTAAAGGCTCATAATCTTCAAGAGGTAATCGCCATAACAGGCAGCGTCGGAAAAACTACAACACGTTCAGCTCTGGAATTAGTTTTAGGTTCAAAGTTCAAAATTCATGCTCCCGTCAGAAGTTTCAACACTCTCATCGGCTGTACGTCTACAATTTTAGCAATGCCTCTTGAAACGGAAATTTTGATTTTGGAATTCGGAGCTAACAAGCCCGGAGAAATTAAAGAACTTCGAGAATATTTCCCTCCTACTGTTGCAATTTTAACGAGTGTCGCGCCTGTTCATTTAGAAGGCTTCGGAGATGTTGAGGGAGTTTTGAGGGAGAAGCTCGAAATCATCAACTCACCCGTAATAACAAGCATCGTTTTTAACAATGACAACGAATATTTGAATGAGGCTTTC
>CALBPU010000119.1 GCA_937899395.1 uncultured Fretibacterium sp. | reverse complement strand
CTGGATAACTCATAATTTATTATTATACTATAGTTTTATAAGTTAAATTACTATAAAATAATTCCATAAAAATTTAGGCATCATAAACGTGGCTTCTTGTGTAAAAGTCAAATGTAAGGAAATTCACGGATACATTCAAGAGAATTGCCAAGAAATTGAATATTTTTCATTATATCTTTCATTAAAAAACCCCTCCCGAAATTTTTAATCTCAAGAGGGATTATTAGCTAAAAATTTTTACGCCATTACAGTATTATTATCAATTTTCGGTTTGGCGAGTTCTTTCCAGCAATGCGACACAACTAATAATGCCAATGTCATTAAAGCAACTGCGATTATTAATTGCAATCCGTCAACCATGAATACAAAATTGCCTCCGATTAATTTCATGATTATGTTATATACGCTTATGATTAATGCCGACATCGTTACAACAAACATAAACGTCATAGGAACATAAAGCATAAAGCCTTTTCGATTTGTAACTCTTAAAAATACCGCCAATGCCGTTAAAACTAATGCCGATAATAATTGATTGGCTGCTCCGAATAAAGGCCATATACTCGCATAACCTGCAAGGCACAAAGCATAAGCAAGAGCAAGAGTTATTATTGTCGAAACATAATTATTCGTGATGAATTTAACGAGGAAGTTATTTTCTTCTCCTTCTTCTGAAGGCGCAAAAAATTCCTGCAATGACATTCTGCCGATTCGTGTTACAGCGTCTATTGTAGTCATTGCTAAGGCACTTACGCACATCATAATAATACACGTCGAAACATGCGCAGGAAGTCCGAACATCGTAAAGAATCCTCCGACAGCATTGCCGAAAATTTGGAAAGGCGTTCCTGTCGGAAGTCCACCGCCCTGCGAGGCCGAACAAGCTATTACAAGAGCTACAACTCCCAAAAGAGTCTCAACTAACATTGCCCCATAACCTACGGTCAACATATCTTTTTCATTTGAAATTGATTTCGATGATGTTCCTGATGAAACAAGGCTGTGAAATCCTGAGACAGCTCCGCAAGCAATCGTTATGAATAATATCGGGAACAACGGTTGATTTTTAACAGTCCAGCCCATAAACGCAGGCATTTGAATTTCAGGATTGGCAATTATAATTCCGACAGCTCCTCCTAAAATCATTCCCAAAAGTAAAAACACGCTCAAATAATCACGAGGCTGTTTTAACAACCACATCGGAAGCACTGAAGCTATGAAGCAATAAACAAACACTATATAACGCCATGTCTTACCATCGTAATACATGGGATATTTAATTCCTGTCCACAAAATTAACGCCACTATCATTGCTCCGATTACAAATTTTGTAAGTTCACCGGCTTTGTTGTGCCTCATGAAAATTCCGAATGCCATTGCTGCAAAAATGTAAATCATCGAGATTGAAGCAGCAGCAGCTCCCGGAACATTTTGCGAACCGTCTTTGTTGAAGCCGTTGAAAGTTCCTGCGAGAATATCGGCAAACGCAGCTATAACTAACAACGTAAACAGCCAGCAGAATAACAAAAATAATTTTCGGCCTGTTTTTCCGATGTAACGTTCAATAATTAAGCCCATAGATTTTCCGTCGTTCTTAACGCTTGCATATAACGCCGTGAAATCCTGAACTGCTCCGAAAAATACTCCTCCGACTAAGAGCCATAAAAACGCAGGAAGCCAACCGAACATTGCCGCAATTATCGGGCCTGTTACAGGACCTGCACCTGTTATCGAGTTAAATTGATGAGAGAAAACAGTGAAGCGTGAAGCAGGAACATAATCTTGTCCGTCTTCAAAACGATACGCAGGTGTCTTAGCATTAGGATCAATTCCCCATGTCTTAACAAGCCAACGCCCATACAGAACATACGCAAGCATTAACACAACTATTGCTATGCCTACGAGAGTTAAACCGTTCATAAAAAATTTTCCTTCTTTCGTTAATTCAAATTTTTTGAAAATTTCGTGAAAGAATATCACCGACATTTTTTTATGTCAAACTTTAAGTGTTTATGTTGTTTAAAAATTCATCAGGAGTTATTTCAGCTTAGTTTAATTCAGGCATTCAAAAGTAGTTATTAAAGTTCTGCCATGCGGTACATATTGAGCTGTTTCAAGATATAGCTCGGTCGCTTCTTTCAAATTTGTTAAAGCCTCTTCAAGTGTATAACCTTGACTTACCGTACCTAATTCAGCACAATCAGCGACAAAAATATCATCTTCGTTATGAACAACAGCGGTATATGTGCTCATGAAATTTTCTCCTCATTCCCTAAATTTTTTTGACATTCTACACCTTGATAACGTAACGGCAACTCTAATCCGTTAGCTTCTAAAATTTTTTCGTCAGTGAAAAGTTCGGGCAATTCACCTTCAGAACTTACAATTCCGTTCGATAAAATTATTGCTCTTGTGCAAATATCCAATGCCATATCTAAATCATGAGTTGCCAATAAAATAGTTTTGTCGCTTTCACGCAAAAAATTTATCACTTTACGTCTTGCTTTAGGGTCTAAATTCGCTGTCGGTTCATCGAGTAACAAAATGTCGGGTTCTGAAGCTAATATTCCTGCGAAAGTTACCATTCTTTTTTCGCCGCCTGATAATTTATGTGGAGGTCTTGAAGCAAGGTGTGAAATTCCTAAGGAGCTTAATATTTTTTCGGCGATTTCATGAGCTTGTGAAATTTTCATTCCTTCAGCAACTAAATTAAACGCAACATCTTCAATAACGCTCGGCATTAATAATTGATCGTCAGGATTTTGAAATATCAAAGCAATCTTTTTGTTATCCGTAAAAATTTTGCCCTTTTGAACTTTTAACGCTCCTGCGATACTTAATAACAAAGTCGATTTTCCCGAACCGTTTGCACCGACTAAAGCGATTTTTTCACCGTCATTTAATGAAAAATTTACTCCTTTTAATGCTTCATGGCCGTCAGGATATTTATAAAACAGATTTTTAATCTCAAGCATAATTCAAAATTATAATCGCGATTGGGTATAACATGAAAATTAAATTAGGTTTTTCATTTTTTGAGCGCATGAAACCGTTAAAACCTCCTCGAAGATTTATTGCCTGCAAAATTTTTTCGGAACGCTGAGAACTTTGTAACAAAACTGAACCTGTTATATATGCAAAAGTTTTAAGGTTTAATTTTTTCGCTCGTAATTTTACAGATATTAAAGCCGTGTCAAATCTTTCACGCAAAACAAAAATTCCTCTCAATGTCAAAATTATTAATATCCTTAATTTTTCTGGAAGCCTCAAATATATTAATGCGTCATAAATTCCTTCTGCATATTCAACAAACACTATATAAATCATATTTACCCTCAATGCAATTAAAACTCCCTTAATAATTCCGTCATTAAAATTCGGCCATGTTAAAGCTAAAGTGATAATCATTATGAGGTTTAAGAGATTGATTTTTATGAGATTGTGAAAAATTTTTTTGTCCTTCAACAAAAATATCAGCGGCAAAATTGAAGCGAATATCAATGAATAAAATTTATCGCTCACTGATACAGCAAACGAATAACATAATGCAAATATAAACATTTTTTACGACAAAAATTCCGGCGAAACTTTTTTCAGCCACAAAATTAAAAATGCCGTCGCAATTCCTTCAAATAATGCTAAAGGAATATGAGCAAACATTAAAATTTTTATGGCATTGATAAAATTTTTATCGCTGAAATATAAAAACAATCCAGTTAAAAATGCCGCAAAAATTACAGCAAATGTTCCCGCAATAAATGAAATAAAAATCAACGAAAATTTTTTTCTGCTATCACGTATTAAACGGCTGAAAATTATATGAGTGATTAAAGCTGAAAAAGCCATCGTGAAAGTATTCGCTCCTAAAACCAAAAGCCCTCCGAAATGAAATAATAAAGCCTGAAGCAACAATGCCACAAATACAGCAGGGAAAACTGCCTGACCTAAAATTAATCCTACTGGAGCAATTAATGACAAGTGAGTTGAAGATACGCCTATCTTAATGTGGACTAATGAAGCTAAAAAAAATGCTGATGATATTAAAGCAGTCTTTACGATTTTTTCGGTTTCAGTTTTTTTCAGGCCGATTGAAATTCCAACTAATGTTCCTGCCCAGCCAGCAACTAAAACTCCTCCCGATAAAACACCTTCGCTAATGTGCATTTTGATTTCTCTTTCTGATTTTGATTATTAAAGCGAGATTGAAAATTAAACTCACTCCGAGCAATGCCCTTATGAAAATTTCAAAGCCTTGCGGTAAATTGTTATTGTCAAATTCCAATTCGTTTGCAGAGAGATTATCGACATTAATTTTTGCCTCGCATTGATGGCCTTCTTCATCTCTAACAATGACACGCCATTCTCCGACACAATCAGGAATAAAAGCAAATCGTCCTTCTTCATCAGTTCTTCCTGTTTGAGCCGCGAACTTTGAATCCTTAGGCGAAAAAACTTTAGCTTCACGATAACTCATCTTCTCACCTGTCGAATAAAAAAATTCTAAAGGTATTGCACGAAAATTTGATTGCCTATATCCAACTCCGTGAGCAAAAATTTCACTCTCATAAAAAAATATCAGGCCGATCAATATCAGCCCGATTAAAAATTTTTTCATCTTCATTATTTCACTTCAAAAACGATGAAAGATCTTAGAGTGAAAGCATCATAATCTCCTTCAACTCCGGGTAAATCGCCTTGATAAGCCCTTATTCCCCAAAGTCCCGGAGCTGTAATTTTCACGTGAGCTTCTCCGTTTTCAGCTTCGGTGTAATAGGCGTAAGTGTTTTCATATTCAGTAACAAATCCGTCATAAGTTGCCCATACAGACCCGGTATAAGGTTGACCGTTGAGCAGAATTTTAACGTCAAAATATTCTCCGACTTTTGCATCGGCAGGATTAGTTACGGGAATAATCTCCAAAGGATGTCCGAGAACTGAAGCAAAATTTTTATCATCGTGTGAAGTGTTAAAAAAGGCTTTGACGTATTTGTCATTTTTTGTTGCTCTGATGACTTTCAAGCCTTGAGCCTCTAAATCTTTCCTTGAACCTGTTTTGCCTCCTTCATTAGTAATGCTCCAAGTTTCACCGTCTTTAATTGCTGCAAGGATTACAGATTGTGATAAATCTTTCGGAGTTACTGTGAAATCAATACAAAGTTCTGGTTCATTTGCTCTGATTTCTGCTTCAACAAATTTTCCGTCCTCAATAATTCCTGCTTTAACACGTTCAAGCACTTCAACTTCTTCAGGCACTATGAATTTATGCGCTGATTGAACGGTAGCATGAAAAGGTTCATTGGCTTTCATCTCAGTTGACTTAGCTTTGATAGTAAGCTCGTGAGAAAATGCCGGAAAACTTACAAGCGAAAAAATTAAAGCGATTATAAAAATACGTTTGGTCATAAAAATTTACCTCCATAAAAATTTTCATAATAATAACATAAAAATCAAAAAAAATATTACTGAAATATTACCGAATTTTTTGCTATACTTACGACAATTTAATTCAACAAAAACCGGAAAACAAAAAAATTTGAACGGAGTGATTTAATTCATGAATGAGTTTGAACAGAGATTGTCATATCATTATGATGAACTTAAATGGCTTTACTATGAACTCTACGGAAGCGATAAACAAGCCTTTGATTATTTTTGCGGAATGTTAAAACGATCATGGCTCGCACGAAATGATTTGTTGAGGGAACTCGATGAAGCTCGTGAAAAAGTTCCTGATTGGTACGCAGGCAATGATATTCTCGGAATGATGATGTACACGGAATGTTTTGCGAAAAATTTGAAGGGCATTAAATCCCACCTTGATTATGTTCAGGAGTGCGGAGTAACTTATTTGCATTTGATGCCGCTGCTCGATACACCCAAAGGCAGAAGCGACGGAGGATATGCTGTTTCAAATTTCCGAAAGGTAAGACCCGATTTAGGGACTATGGAAGATTTAGCGGACTTGTCAGCAAGATGTCATGAACTTGGAATAAGCGTTTGTTTAGATTTCGTTATGAATCACACCAGCGAAGATCATGAATGGGCGGTGCGTGCAAGAAAAGGCGAGAAAGAATTTCAGGACAGATATTTCTTCTTTGATAATTGGGAAATACCGAATCAATTTGAACAAAATCTTCCCGAAGTTTTCCCGACAACAGCACCGGGAAATTTTACATTCTGTGAAGAAGCAGGCAAGGTTGTTATGACGACATTCTATCCTTATCAATGGGACTTGAATTATCGTAATCCAGTTGTGTTTAATGACATGACCGAGAATATGTTGTTCCTTTGTAATCAAGGAATTGATATTATTCGTCTTGACGCAGTACCTTACATCTGGAAAACTCTCGGAACAAATTGCAGAAATTTACCTCAGGTTCATACGCTTGTAAGAATTATGAGAATGGCTGCCGAAATAGTTTGTCCGGGTACTTTGTTATTAGGTGAAGTTGTAATGGAGCCGTCAAAAGTCGTGCCTTATTTCGGAACTGTTGAGAAGCCCGAATGCAATATGCTTTACAACGTTACGACAATGGCCAGCACATGGCATACAGTCGCAACTAAGGACGTAAGATTGATGAAACATCAGCTCGAAAGTGTTTTTGCACTTCCTAAACAATATGTCTTCCTGAATTATTTAAGATGTCATGATGATATTGGCTGGGGTCTTGATTATCCTTTCTTGAGGAGCTTCGGACTTGATGAAGTATCGCACAAAAAATTCCTCAACGATTATTTCAAAGGCGATTACAAAAATTCACCTTCACGAGGTGAAACATATAACGACGCTCCCGAACTCGGCGATGCCAGAATGTGCGGAACAACTGCTTCACTTTGCGGAATTGAATCTGCTAACAAAGACATGGCCGTAAAACTTGATATTATGCTTCACGCATTCTTATTAACTCAAAGCGGTATTCCTGTTTTATACAGCGGAGATGAAATAGGGCAGAAAAATGATTACACATATCATAACGATCCTGATAAAGCCGCAGACAGCCGTTATGTTCACAGAGGCGCTTTGAATTGGAAAGACGCTGAAAAACGCAACGACCTCAGCATGCCTGAAGGAAAAATTTTCAACGCCCTTCATAAATTAATCAACCTTCGAGACACTCAAGCGGTATTTTCAAATTCTGCCGATACTTGGATAGTTGAGACAGGAAATAATCATGTGTTAGGTATTGGAAGATACTACGGCGAAAAAACTCAGAAGGAAAAAATGTTAGCGTTCTTTAATTTCAGCGATGAAGCTCAGACATTTACGACTGATGAAAACTTCGGAGGAATTTTCAACTACAGCGACATGATTAACGGTGAAAAATTTGCTCCTTCATCTGAACAAAAAAATGAAATTAAAATTGAAGGCTACGGATTTAAGTGGTTGTTAGCAAAACTATAAGCAAACAAAAACCCCGTCTTAAAGGCGGGGAATTTGTCCTTACATTTCGCCTCGTTCTATAGCTACTATTCCAGTTCTCGCAAGTTCTATAATCCCGAACTCCTTTAACAAATCCTCAAATGCTTTCGTCTTTTGGTCATCGCCTGTAACTGAAAGGGTAATGCTGTCGGACGTTATATCAATTACTGAACCTCTGAAAATATTTCCTATTTGAATAATTTCATTGCGTGCTGCTCTGTCGGCTGCGTGAACTCGAACTAACATTAATTCACGCCTTATTGATTTTGAAGAATCAAGAATTTCAACGTAATGAATCGGAACAAGTTTTCGTAATTGATTGCAAAGGAGCTTAATTTTCTCATCGTCCGAAAAAATTTCAATCGTAAATCTCGTAACATTTTGATCTACCGTCCAACCTGCCGCAATAGTTTCAATGTTGTAGCCTTTGCGTGAAAATAAATGCGCAAGCTGCGATAAAACTCCTGCTTCATTGTCCATTGCAGTAACGATTGTGTAACGTTTCAAATTTTTATTCGATTCTTTAGCCTGCATGTCAATCACCCCTTAATAAAGCATAAATTCCGAAATAAAACTGTTCCCGCCAACCATAGGTCTGACCATTTCATCAATATCAATTTGGCAATCTATGACCCAGCCTGTTAAATCTCCGTTCTTGCGGGCTTCAACAGCCTCTTTCAAAACTTTACGCAGAGTTTCAACATTCGTAACTTTACGGCCATTAACTCCATAAGCTTCAGCAAGTTTTGAGAAATCGGGGCCTCTGTCCAAAGTGGTCTGAGAATATCTTTCCTTATAAATTAAATGCTGCCATTGACGAACCATTCCGAGCGTCTGATTGTTGAAGATTAAAGTTATTATGGGGAGCTTGTAATATTCTTCGGTGCAAAGCTCGTTACAGTTCATTCTGAAACTTCCGTCTCCTGTAACATGCAAAACTGTTTTTTCAGGATTTCCAACCTGTGCTCCTATTGCTGCTCCAAGCCCGAAACCCATTGTCCCAAATCCGCCTGAAGTAATTAACTGTCCGGGATAATCAAATTTGAAATGCTGAATTGCCCACATTTGATGCTGTCCTACATCTGTTGTAACGATTGTATCCTGCGGTAAAATTTCGGCTGCTGACGATAAAATTTCTTTCGGAGTTAAAGTTTCGTCAAGGCGGTCATCATATTCTGTTTCACGCTTAAATGAAAAAACGTAATCCTTCCATAAATCATTCTTTTTGTCCCGTTTTAATTTCGCTAAAAGAAGATTAAGAATTTTTTTAGCGTCTCCGATTATATGAAGGTCTGTTTTAACGTTTTTGTCAATTTCAGAAGGGTCAATATCAATATGAACGATTTTTGCGTTTTTAGCAAAGCCGGCAGGGTTTAACGTAACTCTGTCTGAAAATCTGCAACCTACAGCTATTAACAAATCGCAAGCATCACAAGCCATATTTGAAGCCTGTGAACCGTGCATTCCTATCATTCCAGTTTTCAAAGAATTGCCACCGGGAAAAGCTCCTCCGCCCATAACTGTTATAGCTACAGGAGAGTCAATCCTTGAGGCAAGCGTACGAAATTCTTGTGAAGCCTTTGCACGAACAACTCCTCCGCCGCAAATTAACAAAGGTTTTTCGGACTTGTCAATTAATTCAGCAAGTTCATCAATCGCTGCTAAATCAATATCAGGATAACTTACGCTTGGGTGATGAGATTTTTTGAGACGTGCAATTCTGTTGTCGGTGCTTGAAAAATATTCCTCAGGTGTTACGGGATAATATTCGCACTCGTCTGCTGTAGCGTTCTTTTGAATGTCAATTAATACAGGGCCGGGTCTTCCTGATTTTGCGATTGCGAATGCTTCACGAACTGTATCGGCTAAATTTTTAACGTTGCTGACGATGTAAGAGCATTTTGTAATCGGAAGAGTTACGCCTGTAATGTCAACTTCCTGAAACGAATCGCGCCCGATTAAATCGCTGTTTACGTTACAGGTTATGAAGACTACGGGAGAACTGTCCATATAAGCTGTAGCAACTCCTGTTGTTAAATTCGTTGAACCCGGGCCTGACGTTGCGAAACACACACCTACTTTTCCCGTTGAACGGGCGTAACCGTCAGCAGCATGTGAAGCTCCTTGTTCATGAGCGGTTAAAATGTGTTTAATTTCTTTATGGTCATATAATTTATCGTAAATGTTCAGGATAGCTCCGCCGGGATAACCGAATATCGTATCGACTCCCTGTTCTATGAGACATTGTATTAAAATCTCTGAGCCGTTTAATTTTTTACTTGTGTTGTTCAAAATATAAAAAATCCTCTCATAAAATAAAAATAAAGTAAAAAAAATTTCTCACAATTCTAGCACAAAAATAAATCCCCCTTTGAGTCTTTGAAAACTCTTGGGGGGAAAATTTTCTACATGAAAACTTTTTGTTTTTCTTCTATTAATACATGCCGTCCATACCGCCCATTCCGCCGGGCATTGCAGGAGCTGCTTCTTTCTTTTCAGGTTTATCTGCAACAATTCCCTCTGTTGTAAGTACCATTGCTGCGATTGAACCTGCATTTTGAAGTGCTGAACGTGTAACTTTTACAGGGTCAATAATTCCTGCCGCTACCATGTCTGTATATTCACCTGTCGCAGCGTTAAGGCCATGACCGATCTTTTCACTTCTTACTCTCTCAACAACTACGTCGCCCTGATAACCTGCGTTTTCAGCGATTAAATACAACGGAGCTTTAAGAGCGTCAAGAACGATTCTTGCACCTGTTCTGACATCGCCTGAAAGTTTTTCGACAAACGGTTCAAGAGCTGTTGCACAATTCAAAGCTGCTACACCGCCGCCTGCAACGATACCTTCTTCAACTGCTGCACGTGTTGCGTTAAGAGCGTCCTCGATACGGTGCTTTAATTCTTTCTGCTCGGTTTCAGTTGCTGAACCAACCTGAATTACTGCTACACCGCCGACAAGTTTTGCAAGTCTCTCGTGTAATTTCTCTTTGTCATAATCTGAAGTTGAGTCTTCGATTTCCTTACGAATCATTTTAGCTCTTGCTTTGATTTCGTCAGGATTGCCTGCACCGTTTGTAATTGTTGTATCTTCTTTCGTGATTTTAACTTTCTTTGCACGGCCAAGCATATTAAGTTCGGTGTTCTCAAATTTCATTCCTGTTTCTTCACTGACAACTACACCGCCCGTTACGATTGCAATATCCTGAAGCATTGCTTTACGTCTGTCGCCAAATCCGGGTGCTTTAACCGCTGCGACCTGCATAACGCCTCTCAATTTGTTTACAACGAGTGTTGCAAGAGCTTCGCCCTCAATATCTTCAGCGATAATTACTAACGGTTTACCTGTCTGCACAACTTTCTCAAGGATAGGCAATAAATCTTTAATGTTGCTGATTTTTGCGTCGTGAATGAGAATATAAGCGTCATCAAAGCTTGCTTCCATTCTATCGCTGTCAGTTACCATATAAGGGCTGATATAACCTTTATCAAACTGTAAACCTTCAACCATTTCAAGAGTAGTTCCGACTGTCTGGCTGTCCTCGATTGTGATAACTCCGTCTTCTCCGACTTTTGCCATAGCATCAGAAATTAATTTGCCTACTTCTGAATTATTCGCTGAAATTGAAGCAACCTGCTCAATTTTTTCCTTCTCTTTAACAGGGGTTGATTGTTTCTTTAATTCATCAACTACGAACTCGATAGCCTTTTCAATTCCCTGACGCATTAACATTCCGTTAGCACCTGCTGCAACATTCTTCATACCTTCACGAATAATTGCCCGTGAGAAAATCGTTGCTGTTGTAGTACCATCTCCTGCGATGTCGTTTGTCTTTGAGGCAACTTCCTTTAATAACTGCGCTCCGGCATTCTCAAAAGGATCTTCAAGTTCGATTTCTTTTGCAATAGTTACACCGTCATTTGTAATCATGGGTGAACCGAATTTTTTCTCAAGTACGACGTTGCGTCCTTTAGGTCCGAGAGTAACACCTACTGTATCAGCTACTTTATCAATTCCCCTGAGCATTGCTCTGCGGGCTTCTTCACCAAATGCAAGAATTTTTGCCATAATAATTTCTTCTCCTTAATAAATATCTCTAACTATTTCTCAATGATTGCAAGAACATCACGTTCGCTGAAAATTACAAGCTCTTCACCGTCAACTTTAACTTCTGTTCCGGCGTATTTGCTGAAAATAATTCTGTCTCCAACTTTAACTTCAACAGGCTGTTTCTGTCCGTTATCTAAAATTTTTCCTGTTCCTACTGCGAGGACTTCACCCTCTGTCGGTTTTTCTTTCGCTGTATCAGGAAGAACTATTCCGCCCTTTGTTTTCTCTTCACGAGTTAAAACTTTAACAACTATTCTGTCGCCTAATGGTTTAAGTTTCATAATAAATATGACCTCCTTAATTTTTTTCTTAATGGCACTCAATAATAAAGAGTGCTAACTAACAACGGCGGAAATAATATCCCTCTCTCTCAAAAAACGCAATAGTTAAAATTACGTAGGAGTAAAATTTTCATGATTAATATTTTGTTAAGGAGAAAATTTTTTATGTTGGATAAAATTTTTGATGTAATGTTTTCATCAGGTATCTTGAAATATTTCGGGGCGTTCTTTTGGGGAATAGCGAGCGTGATTTTAAGTCCGTGCGGAATTTCAATAGTGCCCTTAGTTGTAGGTTATATTGAAAATACTGACACTCCTACACGTTCAAGAGCCTTCAAAATTTCGTGTGCATTTTGTTTAGGGATAATAATTAATTTAATGCTTATAGCTTTTATAATGTCAGGTTTAGGAATGTTATTGAGGGGTTATGAAAGATTTTTAACGTTAATAGTTGCGATTATATTCATATTAACGGGGCTTCAGTTAATCGGATTAATACACATGAAATTTTTTTCGTTAGGTTCAGGAGGTAAAGGAACAGAGTCTCAAGACCTTAAAGGCGCAATAATATTAGGAATAGTTTCAGGACTTGCAATAGGGCCGTGTAGTATTGCTTATGTAAGCCCTGTTTTATCGCTTGCGATGTCAAGTGCTTCGTTCGATGGAATATTTTTAGTGTTGTCGTATGCTCTGGGATATAGTGCGGTTTTAGTTAGTGCCGGAACATTTGCGCAAATTTTTTCGGGTTATCTTCAGAGTGAAAGAGGCACAAAAATTATGAATGCCGTAAATATTTTATGCGGTTTAGGATTAATTGCAGGAGGATTATATTTTTTGTACGAGCTTAGATATTTTCTGTATAATTAACAAAAATTTTTAAGGAGTGATTTTTTATCATGGCAACGTCAAGCATATTTAAGAATTTCGTTATCGAGGGCGATGAAGCTGTATCGAATTTCATTGATTTACTTTTTTCAGAGCCGAAACCTTACAGGGATTTTAACTGTGAGCTTGTAACTGATCGTGAAGAAAGCAAAAGAATTTTTGAGGAAATGGAAAAAAATCTTGCAAGAATAAAAGCAGAAGAAGAGGCGAAAAAAAATGTTAATTTATAAACAATTTAGAATTGAAAACATGCGAACATTCATTAAAGATAACGGAGAACAAAGAGTAAGGGAAATGCTTAATAATTTTTCATGTCCTCTCAATCCCGGTGTCGAAAATTTTTTCAAGAAAAATTCAATTGATTTCACGAAAAAAAGCCAATCCGTTACATATTTCGTGATACCTATTGATGAAGTTGTACCTGTCGGACTTTTTGCCCTCACAATTAAGCCCCTTACTATCGGTATCAACAACATTAAAAGCAACACTCAACGTAAAAAAATCGAACGTATTTGCAAGCTCGACGAAAAAACTCAATCTTATACTATGGCGGCATATTTAATCGCTCAACTCAGGAAAAATTTTTATCACGGCTTCAACGAAAAAATTTCGGGCGATGAACTTCTTGACGCTGCTCTCTACATCATAAAAAATTTGCAGTATCAGGCAGGCGGAATGATTGTTTTTGTCGAGACTTAAGCAGAGAAAAATTTAATTGATTTTTATAACAGAAATTATTTCTAACTCCTTACCAAAATAAATAACTTAAAAAATACTGACCTTATCCAATTCTTTAGACTTTTATAATTTCATAATTAAATTCAATTTTTTCCCTTCATCAGTAAATTAACCTAAAAATTTTTCCTTTAAGTTATTGACAAAAATAAAACTGGGTGTAGAATGTGCAATGTGGTTCTGCGTGTATTACTTAGTGAGAACGACACGAAGATAAATTTTTAATTTCCGAAAAGGAGTGTTTTTTTTATGAAAAAGTTATTAGTAGTTTTGTCATTGGTTTTGGCTTTGGCGGTTGCTGCGTTTGCAGCGGGGCACGTAATTCATGTTGATCCGGGTACCAATCAGAATACGGCAAGCAGTATTTCAACTGAAGAAGTTACAGCTCTTAATGATAACAAAGATGCAAAAGCTGGGAATTATGATTATTTAGGTGCATCAATGTTACAGAGTGCTATCGCAACTACAAGTGAAGCAACTACCGAACAGAAGAAAGCTTCTGAAGAAGCAGCAGAGGCATTAGGTGATAACGCTACGGTTGTTTCACTTGCGACCATTGATACATCAAAGATTAATGATGGCGTTGTAATTCCGATCAAAGTAAGTGCTAACGCTGTATCAGGCAAAGATGATCTTTATGCTTATATTGGCGGCACACTTTACAAGGGCGGCAACAATATGTGGAAACAAGAAGCTAACGGTTCAACATTCATCTGCATAAAGTGGAAAGATATTTTGAACGGTGAAACAGCGAGCAGCGTAGAACTTTCAGCAGAGGCTGATTTGCTTACTCCTATTGCAGCATCAGTAGAAGGCGGCGGTCTCAGCAGCTCAGGCGGCGGTTGTTCGACAGGAATGTCAGCACTTGCATTCGGCGTACTTGGACTTTTCCTTGCATGCCGCAAAAAGTAATCAGTAATACACACACAGAATTGTAAGCTTAACACAAACACGCAGACTAAACTATAAACGCCCTTCCTATTCGAGAGTGAGTAGGAAGGACGTTTTTATTTAAGCTAAACCTAAGGTAAAAATGCATTATAGTAATCCGTTAAAGCGTCTAATTAATGCTTCAAAGTATTCTCTTGAGGGACTGTATTACGCTCTGAAAAATGAACAGGCTTTTCAATATGAAACCATAGTTTTTGCAGCTATGATTTTAATTTTATGTGTAATACCGTTGAATTTTGAGCGGAAAATTTTTCTTACGGCAATGTGGTTAATCGTAATGGCATTTGAATTAGTAAATAGTGCCGTTGAAAAAACTTTTGACCTTATCGACAAAAATTTCCGTCCAGAAATTAAAGCAGGAAAAGATATGTTATCATCGGCAGTATTTATTATGGTGGGCTTCAATATATTTTTATGGCTGGCATTAATCATTGAAGCCATAATAACTTAATTAGTACATATATTTTTCAACAGGTAATATCATTTTTCCGTTTTCGTCAACTGATACAGGAGAAGATATTTCACCTTCCCAAACTGCTCCTTTACTGATATAAACCAACGGAGGCTGTTTGAAATTCTCTTTTGACACAAGTGAGCTGTAATCTCCGGAAGAATGTTCTAAATCTCTGCATAAGATTGATTGAATTGTTGGAGCTATATTCATGTGATGAAGCGTAAAAGGGATCTCGTCAGGGTGTTTCAAATTTTCAAGCACCCATGAATCAGTACTGAAAATTAAAAAAGGTACGATTGTTTGTTCAAAAATTCCTGTGCTATGTAAGCCAACTCCTCGTTCAAAAAGACTCTCAGCATGATCTGACGTATAAATTATAGTACAATCTTTCAGTTCTTCAGGATTATCGCCAAGCAAACGCTTAAAGAAACCGTCAACATTATAGTGTAAAGCGTTTTTATAAGAGTTAATGATTTCTCTGCGTTTTGAAGGTGAAAATTGTTCTTTTACGCCTAGAGACGGAGTAAAGATGTCATTTTCGCTATTCACAGGGTAACGTATTTGATAAGGAGAATGCAAACCAATTTTATATAGAAAAACAAAAAGCCCCGATTCTTCTTTTAAGCGTTTATGAAGAATATCTGCCTCGTCCAAATCACTGTCTATATTTTTTTCGTTATCGAATAACATGAAATCTTTATCACTAACATATATTGTGTCAATCCTATCCAAATCAGCTTGTCGAATCACAAAGTCAGGATAACTTGCTTGTAATGCGAGCATGACAGTTTTATAACCGTTAGCCTTAGCAATGTCAAAAAGAGTAGGAGCTGAAAACACCCTGAATTCTTCATCAGGAATGTGATCTAATCCTGTTAAAATAGCGCAGCCTGATAGAAAAGTATTTGTCGCAGTTGAAAGAGTAAGACCGTAATTAAAAATATTTTTGGGATAATCTCGAAGATATTTTTCAAGAAGAGGTGTTGTGTTTAGTCCTGGAGAATTGATTGAAAGATAATCACCTCGTATTGATTCATCAAGAATTAAAACTAAATTGTTCTTGGGAGGTACAATATCTGTTTTCTTAGGAATAAATGTTTCTCTTTGTTTAGAGTAGAGATTATAATCTTCCATACTTTTAAATGTTCCGGTTAAAACTTTTACGCTATATGTCATTGAATCCTGACGCAAATTTTCACCTCTCGGATCTATGATATATCCCATGAAAATTAACAGACCTATACAAAGCACCAATGCTCTTTGAAGCTTTTTATTTGCCGTTCATGGTTGCGGAAGTTTCAAAATCCACATTATAATAAATATAATGATGTTAGGTAGACAGGCCTTAAAAATAATCTCAGGTGTTAATACAGGCAAAATCGTTCCGACAGTTGTTACTGTTCTTACATGCAATAGGTTCAAAAAATCAATGTGAGTAGGAGGAATATTTGTTACTAAAAAATATAATCTTGCCGGAATGGTTAATATTAACCAGGTGAACCACTGTAAAAATTTTCCACAGAAAGGTATTGCCCTTAAAAACATAAACAATCCTGAAAACGCGATTATACTCCATACGTATGTCCCTATAACAGCAACGACAGACCATGAAAGACCCATATATGATGTATAAATTGAGGCCATTTCCAAAGCTGGAAATATGAAAAAATCACCTATAATTGTTAAAATGCAAAGCACAAAACAAAATACAAAACTGTCTCTCAAAAATTTTTTCCGTTCATGAGATACGAAAGGCGTAAAAAATATCAAGATCAGCAAAATTAATAATGAGCCAAAAATGATAAAAAAAGGCAAGTAATCAGAAATATGCCTTTGAACGTACATAAAAATTTTCATATCCTTTCAAATTAAAATTTATTTTTATA
>CALBPU010000118.1 GCA_937899395.1 uncultured Fretibacterium sp. | reverse complement strand
GCATGTGTTACGCACGCCGCCAGCGTTTATCCTGAGCCAGGATCAAACTCTCAGTTAAAAATTTTGATTCTTGGCTTTATTAATCGCAAAACAAAAACTTTAATCTCATCTGTAAAATTGCTCTGTCAATATACTCGAAAAATCTTTATAATTCTTCGCTGTTTCACTTGTTTTGAAGCTCTTCTCCGCTCTGGAGCGTCTGCCTCTCTCAAGCGCAACAGGTAAAATTATACGCCCCATTTTCAATTTGTCAACACCCCCAAAAATTTTTCTTGAAAAAACAGCCTCATGAAATTTCATAAGACTGCTTGTAAATACTAATTTTTCACACCGAAATTTTTATTCATATATTCTTCAATTTCAGCCCATGTTTTTTTTGCTGCTCCTCCTAAAGTTTTGAAGTATTCATCGCAATTCCTTTGAGCTTTTTCAATTTCTTCAGGCTCTAAACATTCCTCCCACGCTCTCGCAAGTTCCGTATCACTGCTAATTCGTATCGCAGCTCCCATTGCGTCCATTCGTTCAGTATCGGGAAAATCTGTCATATAAGGCCCGTGAATTGCAGGCAGACCGAATAATGCAGGTTCAAAAGGATTTTGTCCGCCCTTCTCTACTAAGCTCCCTCCTATAAATACTGCGTCGGCTGAAGCGTAAAGTTCAAACAATATCCCTATCTCGTCAACAGCAATGACATCAGCATCGAAATTTTTGTTGATCTTTGACAATAATTCCGCGTGAAGTTCATGAAACGGCAGAACTGAAGCTATTGTCATTAAAGCTCTTTCAGGGTGTCGAGGAACAATTATTAATCTTGCATCGGGAATTTTTCTGCGGATTATTCGGAATGCTGATATAACGATTTCGTCCTCACCTTGATGTGTGCTTCCTGCTACGAATAAAGGAGCATTGTTTTTTTTCAGCCAATTCCATTTTTCGGAGCCTGTAAATTTCCTGCGATCCAATAACGTATCAACCTTACAATCTCCTGTTACGATAATTTTTTCAGCAGGCGCTCCGAGTGCAGAAAATTTTTCCTTATCCTCCTCAAAACGAACCATTAATTTTGCAAAACTGCTTAAAATTTTTCGCCAAAAAAATTTCGTGCGCTTGAAATTCTTGAAACTTTTCTCCGAAATTCTTCCGTTTGCCAAAAACGCCGGAATGTTTCGCAATTTTAATTCCGTCAATATCTCAGGCCATAATTCGGTTTCCATTGATATATACATTGAAGGCTTTATGTTATCAAGAGTTGACGTTACAAATTTTTTTGCATCAAAAGGACTGTAAAAAATTTTTTCAACAAGTCCGCTTAACAAACTTTCAGCCATTTTTTGTCCTGTAGGTGTTACTGTTGATATTATGCAAGGCAAATCGGTTTTGTTTTTTATCACACGAATTAACGAACTCGCTGATTGAACTTCACCGACTGAAACTGCATGAACCCATATTGAACCTTCAGGAACTCCTGAGATATTTCCTGTTCTCTCGGATATGTCATCTTTATATTTGCGCTTTAGAATTTTTAATCCGCCCATATTGAAAAATGAATTTACGCAAAATCTATATAAATTCATTCCGACAGGGAGGTTTTTTGTTTCTTCAAATTTTGATCTCAATATGAAATTTTCTCCTGTCAAATTTTCTTGAAGCAAATTATATTATGAGGGCAAAAAAAATTCCCCTCGAAAATTTTTTCAAGGGGATATAGAGGTTTTATATTGCGTTTAGAAATTTTAGAAATTCGCTGCACTCTTACCAGCAATTCTTCCGAATACAACGAAATCTGCTACTGCCGTTCCTCCAAGCCTGTTGCCTCCGTGAACTCCTCCTGTTACTTCTCCTGCTGCAAAAAGTCCGGGAATAATTTCTCCGTTACCCTTTAATACATGGGTATCCTCGTCAATTTTCAAGCCGCCCATTGTATGGTGAATGCCGGGAGTAACTTTGATTGCGTAGAAGGGTGCTTTGTCGAGAGGCTCAATAAAGCTCGTACGTCCGAAATCGGGGTCATTCTTGTTAGCTACATAACCGTTCCACGTTTTTACAGTCTCAGCAAAAGCATCAGCAGGAATGTTAATGGCCTTTGCAAGTTCTTCGTAAGTATCGCCTTTGAAAGTATATCCCTTGCTGATATAGCCTTTAATGACATTGGATTCGTCAACCATCTTTTGATCAATTATGAGCCATGCAAATGAATTAGGCTGTGCGATTTCAGCGGCTGATACAACATCACGTGTTAAAACTTCATCAATAAATCTCTTTCCGTTGATGTTTACGAGAATTGCTCCGTCTCCTCTGAGACCTTCAGTGATTAAATTCGATGAATCAAATTGTACTGTCGGGTGAATTTGAATTTGTTTCATATCAACCGTAGCTGCTCCGAGTTCTTGACCCATTTCAATTCCTTCTCCCATTGCTCCGGGAGCGTTGGTTGTCATGAAGCCTTCAAGTTCTGGTTTTAACCAAGCTACCATCTTCAAATTTGCTCCGAAACCTCCTGTAGCAATAACAACTGCTTTTGAATGAATTGTAATCGTATCGCCGTTTGAAGCCTTCGCAGAAATTCCTATAACCTTTCCGTTATCGTCGGTTAAAATTGAGTTAGCTGTTGTTTCCATCATCATCGAGATATTTTCACGAGCTTTGCAAGCAGCTTCAAGTCTAGGGATCATATATGCTCCGACCGACAAAACTTTTTTGTTCTCGTCTAAAGGTCTGTGAATACGTTTAACTGATGCTCCGCCGGCAGCTCCTACCGAACTTAAATCAATATTAATAGTTTTGAGCCATTCAATAGCTTCGGCAGTATTTTCACAAAGGGCTTTAACAAGTTCGGGGTTATTAATTCCATGACCTCCGATTAAAGTATCAAGTTCCATTAATTCCGCTGAATCAAAATAACCTTTAGGGTCTTTATTCCATTCTTCCCACTGAGCTTTAACAGTTTCGGCAAGTTTTGTTATGACTTCGTGATCTTTCCATTTTTCGGCGGCAGTCTTTAATGTTTTTTCTACTCCTGCGTTCTCGGTGAATTTGTTATCAGGCTGTGAAGTTGTATGAGCGGCATTCATTCCTCCTGTAGCTCTGACGGAATTTCCTCCTGTCATGGCCTGCTTCTCAAGCAATATAACTTTTTTCCCTGCATCAGCGGCTGTAATAGCGGCTACCATTCCTGCACCGCCAGCTCCGACTACAACAATATCAGTATCGAAAACTTTTTCAACGGCTTCACGTTTAGCAGCTTCCCTCTTAAAATCTTTGGGATTTAATCCTGCGGCGGCTAATGCAGCTTCAGCAGCTTGTAAAATTCCGTTTGAACTCAAAGTTGCTCCCGTCATTCCGTCAACTTTAATTGTGTTGCCTTCAATCATTGCGGCAGGTAATTTTTCAAGAGCTACCGAGCCTATTCCCTCAGTTTCTTTCGAGCCTTCAGCTTTGACATCTTTAATCACTCCGTCTTTGAGAATGATTGTTACTGTTATAGCGTCCTTGCCTCCGAAACCGTCAGCTTTGCCAGTTCCCGAAATTTCTCCTGCTTCGAGCTTAATTTCCTTTTGAGGAGCTTCAGGTTTTGTTTCAGCAACTTTTACAGTAGCAGGAGCTGATTTGTAATCGTCGGGATTAACTCCAGCAGCCTTCAAAGCAGCTTCAGCAGCTTGTAAAATTCCCGTTGATGTCATTGTTGCACCTGTAACTCCGTCAACAGTTATGCTGTTTTTAGCAACCATTGCAGGGGGCATTTGCTCAATAGCATTCGAGCCAATTCCAGGAGTTTCTCCGGGGCCTTCTGCTTTAACTTCTGTGATGACATTATCTTTAAGGGTAATTGTTACGGTTACAGCTTCATTACCTGCAAAACCGCTGCCCTTTCCAGTACCTGTCAACACACCTTTGTTCGCACTGGCAGTTGCGAAAATGATTAGTGCCATAGCGAGAACCGATACTACTATAAAAACTTTTTTCTTCATAAGTTTTATTCCTCCTCAAAAATAATTTAGATTAAAATATATTATATAATCTCATTCAACAATTTTATATATTTTTTAGGAGGAATTTTTTAAGTGTTTAAGAAATTTTTATCAGCAATTTTTATATCGTCAATTTTTTTCATAAGTCCTCAAATTTTATTCGGGACTGAAGCTCAACAGGATTTAGCTGCGGATTACGTTACGAAAATTCAAAACGAAATCAGCTCGGATATTGCGAATTTAAGAGCACCTATTGAAAAAGAACTTTCCGAAATTGGTTTAACATACTCGGATATTAACAGACGCTCCGAAGAACTTTTAATTTTAATCGAAAAATCATCGGACGACATGGCCGCATGGGGTTACACTGATGAACAAAGGGAAATTCATTCGAGAGTATTATCAGAATTAAATGTGGCATATTCGGCTTACGGTGCATTGCTTCAGGCTCTTTCATCATCTGAAAATTCTTCGGGCGAAATTGATGCGTCCTCGCTTGAAAAAATAGAATCTCCTGACATTAATATGAGCGATTCATTACGAAAGGAAATTACGAAAGTCTCAAGAGGTCTCGATGTTCAAGTCTTTTACTTGCAGTCAAAATTAAACAAATTAAAATCGGATATGTCCCAAGCTTCAGCTCTGCAAAAAAAATTCAAAGAAGCCGAAGAAGGCGGTGAAGCTATCGAACTTCCTCGAACTGCAATATTAAATCTGGAACTTCAAAGATTAAATGTCGCTATCTCAAGAGAACAGGTCAGGACATTAAAGGCGGCTTTCGATAAAAATGTTTCAACTATTCAACGGTTAAGGAAGAGGCTTGAGGAAATGCAGGGGAAATTAATTTTCCCTCAGGAACTTTTAGATGCAAACCTCGAAGCAATTCAAACCAGAATAACCGAACTCACTCAAGAATTAAATGACGCGCGCAAAGCCCTTGACTCCGCAAATTCTTCACTAGTAAGAGCAAGAGCAGCTCTAGGTTCTGCCGATGTAAATGTCGTAACAAGTTCTTCATCAGTTTACAGGGCACGTTCTGCCAGAGTGAATTATTGGGAGCATATGTTGTCATTAATCGATGATGAAATTGCGTTTAACAGAGAAGCTCAACAAGTTTGGCGAGACCGTTATAAATTATTTCATGATCAAGCTTCAGGCGAAGAAATTTGGAAATTGAGAGAGAATGCTTCAAACAGGATTCTAGAACTTCAAAGACAGCTTGAAGGTGTAAGGACAAGAGAAAGCTCAATGCTTCGTGATATTGACGCTACACAAAAAATCGCAACTGCTGAAGGAATGACAGGAAATATCTTACAGAACATATTACAGGCGGGCGAAAATCAGCAGAAAATTGTTTCGGACGTATTCAACCGTTATGAATCATTAATACCTAACGCTATATTTTTACAGCAAAGACTTAATAACGAAGCTAACGATAATTTAGGAGCATTAAGGCTTGCGGAAAAATAAAGCGTTAGGTATTAATGATTCATAACGGTTGAATAC
>CALBPU010000117.1 GCA_937899395.1 uncultured Fretibacterium sp. | reverse complement strand
TTGAAGTTCTCCGCATAATCAACGAACCTACTGCGGCATGTCTTGCTTACGGTGAAAACAAAAAAGAAGAGCATAAAATTTTAGTCTTCGATTTAGGCGGAGGAACTTTTGATGTTTCTATCCTTGATGTCGGTGAAGGAGTTTTTGAGGTCTTAGCTACTGCGGGAGATAACAGGCTCGGCGGTGATGACTGGGACAACAGGATCGTCGAATGGATTGTTGACGGTTTCAAGAAATCCGAGGGCATTGACTTAAAGAATGACAGCATGGCTATGCAGAGGTTAAGGGAAGCTGCTGAAAAAGCAAAAATCGAACTCTCTAACATGACTGAAACAACAATTTCATTACCGTTTATTACGGCTAATCAGACAGGCCCGAAACACCTCGAAATGAAATTAACGAGAGCAAAATTTGAAGAGATGACAGCAGACCTTCTCGACAGAACAATTAAACCTGCTCGCCGTGCAATAGAAGACTCAGGTTTAAGCACAAGTGAAATCGACAAAATTTTGTTAGTCGGAGGTTCAACAAGAATGCCTATGGTTCAGAAGAAAATTGTTGAGCTTCTCGGCAAAGAACCTACTAAAGGCATTAACCCTGATGAATGTGTTGCAGCCGGTGCAGCTATTCAAGGCTCAATCATTACAGGCGACCGTAAAGACGGAATAGTCCTTGTTGACGTAACGCCTTTAACATTGGGCATTGAAACTTTGGGCGGAGTTATGACGAAGATGATTGATCGTAACACGGCAATTCCTGCACATGCTTCACAGGTTTTCACGACTGCTGCGGATAATCAGCCTCAAGTTGAAATTATGGTATTTCAGGGTGAAAGACCTATGGCTCAGGATAACGTAAAACTCGGACAGTTTACTCTCGACGGAATTGCTCCAGCTCCCAGAGGTATTCCTCAAATTGAAGTCAGCTTTGATATTGACAGGAACGGAATTGTTAATGTCTCAGCAAAAGACAAAGGCACTGGCAAAGAACAGAAGATTACAATCCAGTCCTCCAATCTCTCAAAGGAAGATATAGAGAAAATGAAGAGAGACGCTGAAGATCATGCTGCCGATGACGAGAAAAAACGTGCCGATGCTGAAAACCGTAACGAAGCTGACAGCGCGATATTCAATGCTGAAAGATTAATGAGGGAGCTTGGAGACAAAATGAGCCCTGAAGAAAAAGGCCGCGTAAATTCCAAAGTTGATGAACTCAAAAAAGCTATCGAGAAAAATGATTATGCCGGAATGAAGAGCGGAAAAGATGAACTCACGAAAATTTTACAGGAATTCGGAACGAGACTTTATCAAAATCAGGCTCAACAAAATCCGAATGCGGGAGCTTCATCGCAATCACAAAATGATAACGAAACAGTAGACGCTGAATTTACTGATAAAAAATAAACATAATATCGTTTAACTATGTTCCTCTGTCAAAATGGCAGGGGAATTTTTTTGTATGTTAAAATTCTAAGTTGAGGTGATTAATTATGATACTTTATGACGATGATGGTAATTTAGTAACTAATCCTGATACTTTAGAAGCACTTGAGGAATCTGAGCAAATTATTGCGGAGTGGAAAAAGCGACACGGCATTACAGATAGTGGAGAGCAAAACCAATATGCAGAAAACTTCTGAACGTAAACGCACAAAACTTCCGAGAGATGTCGTGAAAGCAAAAAAATTTCTCAAGGATTTTGAAAGACTTTCTAATTCAGGTAAGCATGATATGAATATCCTCAAAGAGGCTATGATGTTATTAATAGCTAATGATTTTCCTTTGCCTGCTGAATGGAAAGATCATGCTCTTAAAGGTGATGCTAAAGGAGTTAGAGAATGTCATATTAAAGGCGATTTATTGCTCATGTATCGTACTGAAGATGAAACAAGCGATGATTTGATTACGTTTATGAGAATCGGAACTCATTCGGAAATTTTTTAATGCGTACAAGATTTATTTATTCAAAACGCAGCGGTGCATGTTTCGTGCCTCATATAGCGTTGGCTCAAATGTTTTCACGTTCAGCTTCAAGAGCAGGATTGAAATCAATTATGACTCAGGGATTTTCCCAGCGAGCTAAAATCAGTTTTGCTCCCGAACTCCCTGCCGGTGTTGTTGCTCTTAATGAACCCGTTGATATGTTCTTTGAAACCGTTCCTGAAAATATAATCGACCTCATGAATAATTCTTTACCTGAAGGCTTTAATATCTCAAGAGCAATTTTTCCTGACGAAAATTCCCCCGCTCTCGGAAAATTATGTAAGCATGCAGAATATTTAATCCGAAATACTGATAACATAAAATTAAATGATTATGCACAAAATTTTTTCGGCGATTCAATTTTGAAAACAGAAAATATAAACGAATGGTTAAAATTTATCTTAAAAGATCCTGCTCAAAATCCGATAGGAAGTTTTGTTAAATTTATGATTAACGAGAAAATTATTTTAGGCTGGCACGAAATGAATATTGTTAGAATTTCAATAGGACTTTATGATGACAGAAAAGGCTGTGTGTCCTTATGATTAATGACGTTAAAATTATTGCTAACCTCAAAGAGCCTGAACAATCAAGAATTGCTATTCTCGAAAAAGGAAAACTCGCTGAAATTTTCATAGAATATAATTTTTCAGAGGAGGACGGTTTTTTATCATATCGATCCGAAAGTTCAAAATTATCTCGTCAGGGCGATATATTCAAAGCCAGAGCCGACACAATCCTTCCTGCAATTAATGCTGCCTTCGTAGCTATATCATCTAAATCTCATTCTCATAATGAACCTCGTAATGCCTTTTTATATATCAATGAAGACCCGAAATTAAAAGACTTGAAACCCGGCCATGAATTAATAGTGCAGATTATAAAAAATGCCCGAAAAAATAAAGCTCCGAGAGTTACTACAAAATTATCGCTGCCCGGTCGATGGCTTGTTCTTATGCCTGATAATGATGAAGTCGGAGTGTCCCGCAGAATTTCTGATATGGCTGAACGTAAAAGATTAAAAATTTTTGCAGAAGAATTAAAATCTCAAACTCAAAATTGCGGAATTATAATCAGAACTGCTGCTGAAGGAATTTCGGAAGAATTTTTACGGGCTGATTTTGAATCTTTGCAGGAACTTTGGAACAGTATAAAAGAAAAATCAAAATCAAATAATGCTCCTTGTCTTTTATACCGCAATATGGGAGCATTGGGAAGAGTTTTGCGTGATGAAATTTCAGGAAATATTGACGAAATTATTATTGATGATCCTGATGAATTTGAGAATGCAAAAAATTTTGCCGAAAAATTTTTCCCCGTTCAACCCAACATTCAGCTTTACGAAAATGTTACGCCGATTTTTGATTATTTCGGAATTGAGAGCGAAATTCAAAAGGCTATTGACCGTAAAATATGGCTAAAGAGCGGCGCATATTTAATCATAGATCAAACTGAAGCATTAACGGTTATTGATGTAAATTCGGGAAAATTTACGAGTGCTCCCGACATGAGACACACTGTTTTAGCCACTAACTTGGAAGCTGCTGAAGAAATTGCGAGACAGTTGAGATTACGTTCTATAGGCGGAATTGTTATCGTTGATTTTATCGACATGGATTTCAATGAGGACAGGCACGAATTGTTGAAGCAGTTTGAGAATTTTTTGCAGCATGACAGATTAAAGCCCAGAGTTTTCAGCATAACTCAACTAGGGCTAGTTGAATTAACACGTAAACGTGAACGTCCTGACTTGAAGAGCCTATTAACCCGCAACTGTCCTTTTTGCGGTGAGGACGGATTTGTTGAACGTGAGGAAAATATCGCAATGAATATTAAGAGATTCATACGAAAAATTACAACGGCAAATAATTCGGAGGCATTTTTGCTTCAAACATCGTCTCATATTGCTAATTACATCTCAAAATATATTAAGGATTGGGAAAATGAATTCGGGCGAAAAATTTTTATTGCCTCAATGCCCGATTTCGATTGGAACAAATACAGGCTTGAATATCAGGGTGAATTACAAAAAACTCAAGAGTATGCCAAAAATTTCAAAATTCATTTATGAGCAAAAATTAATTGACCGATAGCACGCTTAAAAGGAGTCTTCAAAACTTTATTTTTAATGCAGAATAATCTGTAAGCATTTCGGCTTTTATTTGCAAGTTCGGAATAATTTTTGATTAAATTTTTGTCGGGATTTTTTTCAAGCTCATCTCTATATGTTTCGTAAAAATATTTTGCGTCGTTAATGTGATCCATGTTTTGTTTTGCGTTATCACCTCTGCTGAATATTCTTTTGATTACGTAGCTGAATTTTCTCACGTCATTAGCTCCGACAGAATTTGAAGAATGTTGACGGTATAAAATCGTGCTCTTGTCAACAACATTTACATGGCCGAAGCATAACGCTATTAACATTACCCAAGAATCGTGCATTAAAATTTTTGAAGCGTCAATTTTCTTACGTTGAATATATTCACAAAGAGATTTGTTAAACATTATTGAACAACCTGCGACTTTATTCAAGACTAACTGTTCTCTTAACGTAAAATTTTTATCTGTGTCAAGATAATGCGAAAATGATTCGTCAATGATATTGAGTTCACTGTCAACAACTTTTAAGTCCGTGTTAATTAAAACGGGTGTTTCAGTTCCGTAAATTTTTTCGGTCTCAATCATTTTTTCGAGAGTAACTTCGATTTTATCATCAAGCCAAACGTCATCTTGATCACAAAACATCACGTAAGGGCTTTTGGCATAATTTATTAAATTCATGAAATTAGCTTTCGCTGAACATGTAGGAGTTGAATTTATGTGAAGTTCGATTTCATGGCCGGATTTTTTTGCGAAATCTTGAATTATTTCAACAGTAGAATCTTTCGAGCCGTCATCAGCAGCTATTAAACGCCAGTCTTTATAACTTTGATTTTCAAGAGAATTTAACAATTCTTCAAGATATTTTTCACCGTTATATAAAGCAAGTAATATATCAATCATTTTTTCAAACTCCATTTAATCATGTACTTGAACATCGAATTTAATGCCGCAAAAAAACTTTTGTTGAGCTTTTTGTTATCCCTTTGCCATTTATGAGTGATTTTTATTTCGGGATTAAAAACCGTTCGTCCGAATTTCTTTAACTCCCTCGTTAAATCAGCGTCCTCAAAATGCAAAAAATATCTCTCGTCAAATCCTCCCAGCTTCTTTAATGCTTCAGTCCTTGTAAACATAAAAGCTCCTGTGCAAAATTCAACGTCTGTAAATTTCGTTATGTTTTCATTTTTCATAGTGTATTCTTCACGAAGCCTTTTGCAAAATTCAAATTGTTTCTCAAACATTCCTCCGAATAAATATTTGAACGAAGGATTTTTTTTCGGCAAAAATTGCTGTGTTCCGTCAATATTCATGATATACGGTGTCATTAAAACAACATCAGGGTGATTATCCATAAATTCCATTGATTTTTCAAGAGTATCGCTCGAAATTTTTACGTCGGGATTTATTATCAAATGATATTTGCTTTTAACTTCTCTGATGATGATGTTATGAGCACGTCCGAAGCCTATATTTTTTTCGTTGCGTGTTAATTTTGCCCATGAATATTTTTCGCTGATTAAATTTGCCGTGTTGTCGCTCGAAGCGTTATCAACAACGTAAACTTCGGTTTCATTGAACAAATTTGAATTTTTCAATGAGGGCATTAATATATCAATTTCATTTTCGCTGTTAAAAGTTACAACACCGACCGAAATTTTTATTTTTTCGCACATTTATATTCTTTTACCTCATCAACAATTCCTTCTCGAAATTTCACTGGAGAATATCCGAAATCATTTTTAGCTTCATCATGAGGATATGCTCTAGGTTCACAAAGCCTTTGAACTTTTTCCCTGTAATCTTTTTTCCCGAAAGTCATCAAATATAAAACCCATGCTAAAGAATAAGCCATGAAAAACGGAATGCTCACAAATTTAATTTGCTTACCTAAATTTTCAGCTATTACGGTTAAAAGGTCTCTAAACGAAATTATTTCTCCGCCTGACAATATGTAATTTTTATTCGCTGTTTCATTTTCGTGAGTTAAAACTTCAAAATAAGCCTTCGTTAAATCTTTATATAAAACAGGCTGAAGATTAAAATTACCTCCCGATACAACAGGCATTAAAGGAAATTTATCAACCATCTTTATAAACACGCTTATATTATTATCTTTGATATTGCCGTAAATCATTGTAGGTCTTAATATCGTCAACACAATATTATTTTCATGACATTTTTTCGTAACAAGTTCGTCAATTTTGCGATAATTTTCTCCTGCTGATTTATATTTTGAATATATTCCCGTAGTATGAACAAGAATTAAACGTCTTACATTATTTTTCAAAGCTGCTTCGAGAATTTTTTCGGTGTTGTAAATTCCTGCGACATGTAAAACTGTATCAGCTTCAAATAATGCCCCTTCCATAAAATTTTTGTCATCAAAATCTCCCGCTGAAATTTCGACATCGGGAATTATTTTTGAGGCTTCAATTTTTAATTCGGGGTTTGAAGTCGGACGGCATAAAATTTTTATTCCTCCCGGAAACATCTTTTTGATTTCGTTGATTTTTTCAGCGTCAGGCAATACACAGCCCCATTTTTTGCTTATTACTCCGGTTAAAACAAGTTTGTTGTTCATATTGACAAAATACTTTCAGCCCAAAATTTTGCTGCATTATCCTTTCCCATCAATTTTTTTGCTCCGTTAAGATTAAAATTTATTTCGGATTTTATTTTTTCGTTATTGAGATATTTTTCAAGCTCTTTCATTATATTTTCGGGCGTGGCTTCATCACAAAGTAATTCGGGATAAACCTGCCGGCCTGTTAAATAATTCGGTATCGAAATATTTTTTACATGAACCAAACGTTTTAAGAGAGCATAATTTAATTTTTTCATGTTATAAATCACAACCATATAACGGTTCAACAACATCGCCTCAACCGCAACAGTTCCTGAAACTCCCGCAACAGCTAATGAACCTGACATTAATTCACGCCCTCCGTTTTCCCAATATTCAAAGCCTGCATTTTTAACCCTGTTTCTTAATTCATCGGCTAAATTTTCAGTTAAGCCTTTAGCAATCGAAAATACGGGATTGAAATTTTTTTCACGCAATAATTTCGCAGTTCCCAATAAAATTTCAAGATGATATTTTATATCGTAACGTCTGCTTCCAGGCATTAAAGCAATAATATTATTATCGGGAAATCTTTCTTTGAACTCATCGGAAATTTTTACGTCCATTAAATCATGAACTAAAGGGTGTGAAGTCCAGCGTGAATTAACTCCTTTATCAATCAGAAATTTATGTTCAAAATAAAATAACGGCAGGCATAAATCAAAATCACGTTTAAGATTTTTAACTCTTCCGGCTCTCCATGCCCAAACAGTAGGAGGTATTAACGAAATTATTTTGCCTTTGTAATTTGATTTTCTCAATGAATGAGCAAGCATTAAATGAAAATCAGGGCTGTCGATTAACACTACTGCGTCAGGATTGGAGTTAATGATTTCGGAAGTAATATTTTTTTTGAGGCGGAAAATTCTGGGTAATGCAGGGATAATTTCAAGTATTCCCATCAACTTTAATTCTTCGTAACTCCATTTCGCAAAACCTCCGGCTTTTTTACCTTCATGGCCGAGCATTCCGTAAATTTTAATTTCGGGATTTATTTTCAGGATTTCACGAATCAAATCTCCTGCGTAAATATCTCCGCTTACTTCACCGCATGATACAAATATTGTTTCTATTTTTTTCACGTCATATTCCCCAAACCGATATATTATATTTTTTTGCAAGAGCGAAAAATTTTTCAGCCTCCAAAATTAAAGTCTTTCCGCCTTCAACAGCCAAGCAGGTTAATCCGGCCATGTGCATATTTTCAAGAGTTTTTGTTCCGACAGTAGGTAAATCGTATCGCATATCCTGATCCTTTTTCATCATTTTTACGACAACACCATGTCCCGATAATTCCCCTGCTCTTTTAATCATCATGTCTGTTCCTTCCATTGCTTCAATCGAAACGACTGCTTCATCTGCAACACAAATTGCCTGACCGAATGAACACGGCAATGTTACACGCAAAATTTTTTTCCCGTATTCAATATCCTGAAATTCTTTTTGTGAAGGTAAACGTTCCGATAATTTTCCTTGAGGAGCAATAAATTCGGGAAGTATCTGCCAATACGGAATGACTTTTATATTTTCATTCTCAAATGCTTCAACTATCGAACCTAATAATGAATGATCATCTCTTAAACTGTTGTTCAAAATCGATCGTGTTAAACCGTCAAATAAAACAGGCAGGCAATATATTATTTTTTTAGGTATACGGCCTGCCATTATTAATTTTTCTGCTCCGAAATTTTTAATCTCACGAACTCCTTTGCCGAGGTTAGGAATTTTCATGTGAATTAATTTCGTTGCATAAGGTTTTAACTCCTCATAATCATCTCGCAATGCAAGTATTAATGTCGAAATCTGAAGAGCCTGTAATTTTTTCGCTATCTCTACAGGCAAAATTCCTTCTCCGGCTATTAAAGCTATACTCAAATTCGGTCAACCCTCCATGCAAAGAACAAGGCTATTGCAATGAAAACTATGTTAGGCCCCCAGCCTGCTACAAACGAAGGAATGTTTCCGGCTTCTCCTAATGCCCTGCATAATGACATTACGACATAATAAGCGAAAACAAAAACAACGCTTATTCCAAAACCTACTCCGCCTCCCGAACGTCCTTTTTTCGACGCTCCAAAGCCTGCTCCAAGCACCGCCATAATTACACATGCCCAAGGTACTGCAAGCTTCAAATGAAACATTACCCATAATTTTGAGAGGTCTGTTCCTGTTTCAGCAGCTTGGCTTATATAGCTCCATAATTCATGCGCGCTCATATTTGAAGGTTTTCGGGTACTTCGTTGTAATTGTTGCGGCGATAATTTTAATGCTAATCTCTGACGTTCAAACCGTAACAACAAGCTTACTTCACCTTCAGCATTAACGCTGTACATTCTCCCGTCTTCAATCCACCATTGAGAATTTTGCCACATTCCCCTCATTGCGTTTAATGTCGTCGTTAATCTTCCTTCATTGTCAAATTCGTGCATCATTATTCCGCTCATAAGTCCCTCGTCAGGATTAAGAACATCAATATATAAAACTCTCTTTAATCTCCCGTTCTCCTCGTCCCTGAGAAAAACTTTTTCCTGAACCGCAGCAGCCTGATTTTTCATTATTTCATATCTCATTAAACGATCAGCAGCTATTGAAGCAAAAGGTACAACGGTTTCATTAAATCCTAAGGCCGTTAAAGCAACTAAGACTGAAGTTAAAATTATCGGGCGCAAAATTCTTGTGAAAGGTATGCCTAAAGATTTAAGAGCAATTAATTCACTTCCCGAATTTAACGTCGACATTCCTAACAAGCCTGCTAAAAGTGAGGACATAGGAATTGTCATAACGACAACTTCGGGAAGCCTGTAAAAAAATAACCTCGTTACGACACTGAAAGCTATTCCGCGTTCAATGATTAATTTTGCAGCCTGAAACAATAAATCTCCGGCCACAAATATCAACACAAAAATTAATATCCCGAACAAAAACGGTCCCGTACATGCTCCGAGTATTAATTTGTTTAATAAACTCCGTCTCATTGTGTCAAAGCATTGGCCGAATATTTTCGTGTCATTGCATGAGTCATTCGGTCAATAAGTTCTTGAGCACTCGGAAGATTTGTAGTGTTCTCGAAGCACTCGTTAACGCTCAAAACCGTTACATGTAAAAATTCCTCAAATGTCGGTGCAAGCGCATTAATTATTCCCGTTAATCTCTCAATGATATTTTCAACCATTTGATAAGGACATTCAGAGAGAACTACGAGTATTTGAGATTCGCCTGTTTGAATTGCTGTGTCGGATTGTCTCAAATCCTTTATAACCCTAGCACAATATGCCCTGAAAGGTCTTACATATTTTTCCATGTCCTCGTTCGGTAATAATTGAGGGAAAACAAGTCTGATCATTATTGCGCTGACAGGGTGATTATAACGTCCTGCCCTGTAAAGTTCGTCAGAAATTCTCGCAAGACCGTAACGGAATGAATGAAGCTGTGTATCAGAATCAACAAATTCCAAAGATACTCCGCCGTTTGATTGTTCTTCTGAATTTGCACCTTCAACAGGAAGCCCTTTAGGATTAAGCTCGAAATAAAATCTTCTGCCGTTATCAAACCCCTTACGTTTAACGTCCCAAATTTTTTCGTTAATCTCTGCTGTTTTTGATACAGGACTGAACCATTCCGAAATATTTTTGCCAACAGTGTTAATTCTGTCGAGGTTAAACACCTTCAGCATATCTTCAGTAAGATTTAATA
Source organism: uncultured Fretibacterium sp. (assembly GCA_937899395.1). Classification (GTDB taxonomy): domain Bacteria; phylum Synergistota; class Synergistia; order Synergistales; family Aminobacteriaceae; genus JAFUXM01. The sequence goes on along the minus strand of CALBPU010000117.1, from coordinate 9,975 downwards.
TTGCTCCTGTATCATCAGTTATAACGAAGTTCAAAGGGATTTGTTTAACGTCATTTTCAGGTTCAACGATTACGATTTTGTGCCGTTCAGATTCAGCCTGATTATACATCGCAACTAATGCCGCCGCACCGCACACAGCTATAATTACTCCAAGCCACTGAAACATTCTTGCTCCGTATACTATTGACATCGGGCAAAGCAACAATCCCTGAGCTATAGCCTGCAAAGGTATTAAGCCTGAACCGAAACCGTTTATTATGAAGAGGCCGTAAAGGATCGAGATAATAATAAACCCGATCCATGTTAATCCCCATATTGATAAATCAACTTCACCGACAACAGAGCCGCCTCCCATAGTTCGGGCAATCATTATTGTAGGTATCGCGAGTACGGGAGGAATTGTTATCCACTTCAAAAAATTACTCTGTCCCATTTTTAATTACCTGTACTGCAATTCTTCTCCCGAAGGATAGCTCAAAGTGTAATCAACGATTATCGGTACAGTTTCTCCGGCAGGAACCGTTATTTCCCATGTTAAACGATTTTCTTTGTCTCGTTCTTTTTCCTTAGGTTCGATTTTTTTCACGTCAAGTTTAATTTTATCGTCCGTAGGAATCGGCAAACGGTCTTTCACTGTAATAACTTTCTCGCTGCCTGTTCCGTTAGTGATTTCGAGTTTGTAACCGCTGGTGAAAACTCCACTGAACCATGAAACGCCTGTCTTCTCGACCAACGCTTCTTTTTTCACGGTAATTTGATCTGCATAACCGAACGGAATTGTCTTTTGACTTTCACCGTATTCACCGAGATAAATTTTTCCCGATGTATAACCGTCAACCCTAAGTTCTGCTGAACCAGGAATGAGTTTTTGATTGCTGCTGTCCATGCTTGCAATAATCCAAGCGTTGTTTCTTTGTTCGGGAATCATCATCAAGATAACTTGGCTTTTAAGATTGTTAGTGCTGTATAAAGGAGCAAGACCCGTTTCAACTCCATCGCCCTTAATCTCACTGTCGATTTCAATGATTCTGTCGGACAAAGTTTCGTTTATCTTTGCAGCTGTTTCAGCAGTAGCTTCTCCAGCTCCGTCGTCGTACAACAACACCTCATCTTCATCTGCTGCCATGTCATAATCTATCATAGCATCTTTCATTTCTCTTTGAGCTGATTTGTACATTCTGTTAGTACGAGAAAAATTTACGTTCGGGAGATTTGCAATAGATTCGACTTTAGGTTTTATTCCAACTCTCAAAGGATTTATAACAGGGGTTGTTATGTTTTCCTCTTGCCTTTTTGTGTGCATAATCATATCGCCCTTGAAATCCAATCCTGTTTTCTGAGACGCTTTAATCATAACGTCGACTTCAATATCTCCTGTTTCGCTGTTGAGGTTGAGAATGTAACCTAACTTCCAATATGCCGCTGAAGTAAAGGCTGAAAATTGCGCTACATCATCAGTACGACCAGTAACTTCGAGAAAATTACTGTCTCCTTTCGGGCGTTTCAAACCTAATTCATTTCCAATTACGTTGAATTTCTTTTTCTCATTTGAAATTTCTTCTTTAAGTTTTGCGAGTTCATTTTCAGTTTCAAGTCTTAAAGCCTGAGAATTTTTGATGTAGTCTAAAAGTTTTTCAGGGTCTGATTTTTCGGGCTTGAGTTTGTCAAGATTATCGAGCGTTTGCTGAAGAGATGATTGTTGTGCTGTAAGCTCGTGAAGTTTTTTCAAATGCTCATCATATTTTGCCTGAACGGCTGCGAGGCTTGAAGGTACCCAAGGTGTGCGCAAAAATTTTTCGACGTGAATATCTCCGTCAACAAAATCAGGATCGATTACACGAATCGAATCAGCCTCAAAAGCTCCCGGTAATATTGCCTTAAAATGCCCTGCTTTGTCATAAGGTTTAACCTCGAAATTAAATCTTGCTCCGTTCGGGTAAAAATCAATTCCCATTATCGAACTCGTATAGCTCTCAGGAATTTCATATCCGAAACAAGCATCTGTTAAATTTAACACAGACAACAAAAAAATTAAAACAAAAATAAATGACTTCATAAAAAAAATTTCTCCTTTCGATTTTATATCAAGTTATTTTTCATTTGAATATTGTATAATAAAAAACGTTTTGCGCCCATGCTTGAATTTCAGTTAAAGGTGTGAAAAAATTTTTAAGCACTCTGAATATAGCTTAGAGGGTGTATTATTATCGTGAAAAAAAATTAGGACAATAATTAACGACGTAGCGTTTGAAAAAATAAATTATCTGACCGGGAGGCCCTTGCAAAAAAATGGAACGTCTGCTAATAGATTTTTCGCAAGTATATGGAGAAAACGGAACATACAAATTAAACAAAAGTGTATATAACACTCATGCTTCACCTTTGAAAATAAAACAAAATGAAGATGAGCTGCCTAAAACGTCATTCGAGGACTTGCTAACCGAGTCCATTAAAAATACTAACTCACTTCAGCTTGAAGCTGAGAAAAAAATTCGGGATATGGCTCTCGGAGATGTTGATGATATTTCTGAAGTTGTTTTAGCTTCCTCACGAGCCGATACAGCTTTGAGATTAGTAATGGAAATACGAAATAAATTCCTTGATGCTTATCAAGCTTTATCTCGAATTACAGGCTAAAGGCTGATAAATCATGGACAGTTTCAGACGCTGGGCAGCCTCATTCCTAAACTTCTGGGCTGCGCTTAAACTTTGGCAGAGAGCGTCAATTATTCTTGCCGTATTAACTGTATTCGGAGGTCTAATTGCACTGATATTTATGACAGGCAAAACGAGTTACGAACCTTTATATGCAGGTCTTGAAGTTGAAGATCAGGCGGCAATAGTTGACTATCTCAAAGAGAATAATATGCCTTACCGTTTAGACCCTTCATCGAATGCGATTTTAATGCCGGGCGGAGCGATTTATGAGACTCGTTTAACTTTGGCTCAAATGGGTTTACCTAAAGGAGGAACGACGGGCTTTGAAATTTTCGATGATTCAAAAATGGGAATGTCGGAATTTCAACAGCGAATTGCTTACACCAGAGCTATCGAAGGAGAACTTGCACGAACAATTTCGCAGATGACTCAAATTGAAAATGCCCGTGTCAGTGTTGTAATTCCCGAACAAAGATTATTTTTAGAGCAGCAGAAACCTTCAACAGCTTCGGTATTGTTGCGTTTAAGACAGGGAGCAACGTTAGGGCCTACTCAGGTTAAATCAATCATACATTTAGTAGCTCATAGTGTTGACGGTTTAGAGCCTGACGCAGTAACAGTTGTTGATACTAACGGAAGAATTTTGTCGGACATGATTTCGGACAACATGATCATGTATAACCCTGACGGCACAAACGCTGTAACATCTGTTCAAAGAGAACTTGAACGTCAGCATGAAAGAGAGCTTGAAAACAAAGTTAGAATTATGCTCGAACAAGTTTTCGGTCCCGGAACAGCGGTTGTAAGAGTTAGGGTTGATTTGGATTTTGATAAACGAACTCATTCTTATGTCGAATATTCACCTAATCCTGAAACAGGTACAGGAGTTCCACGAAGCAATGAACGTCAAGAGGAAAGTTATACAGGACAAGGAAATCCCGTAAACGGCAACCCCGGAACAACAACAAATATTCCGGGTTACGCAATAAATTCAACGACTGTTGATAGCGAGTATAACAGATCAAATTCAACTACGAATTACGAAATTACAACTCGAAAAGGAGATCAGGTTGTAACTCCCGGAAGCATAAGAAGGTTATCAGCTTCAGTCTTAATTGATGATAAATACAACGAAATCAGCGAGGAAAGAATCGAAACATTACAAGATGTAATTTCATCAGCGATTGGCCTTGATAAAAACAGGGGCGATACTTTAGTTGTTCATGCTATGAGATTTTCAACGGCGTTTGCAGATTCTATGGCAGATCAGTTGAAACAGGAAAGATTATGGAAAATTATTTACGGTTCTATATTTGCCTTCATAGTTCTTTTAATTTTGGCGATAGCTTTCTACATCTGGGTAAGAATGAAGCGTGCGAAACTTGCTGTACAGGAAATTGAAGCAGAAGGTAAGAAAGTTCCGACTATCCAAGAGATGTTGACTTCGCCTGATTTATTAGCGTTCCAAGGTGAAATGGCAGTGTTGGAAGAGCAGTTGAAGGCTTATGCAAAGAGCCACCCCGACGAGATAGCTACACTTGTAAACGAATGGTTATCTTCAGACGGTTAAAAATTAAGGAGAGAAATAAAAATGCCGCCTAAAAATGATAAAGCTAATGCAGATAAAGGATTAACAGGCCGTGAAAAAACAGCGGTCTTGATGGTAGCTTTAGGTTCTGATATAGCTCCTGAAGTGTATAAAAAACTTGACGATTCAACGATAGAGTTAATAACTCTTGAGATTGCAAATTTAAGAAAGGTAACACCTGATGTAAAACTCACTGTCCTGAAAGAAGCTCAGGAAGTTTTAATGGCACGTGAGTTTATGGCAAGAGGAGGAGTTGAATATGCCCGTGATGTATTGGAAAAGGCACTCGGCCCCGAAAGGGCTCAATCATTACTCGCAAGAATTACAGCGAGCTTGCAAGTCAAACCGTTCGATTTCATGAGACATACAGACGCAGGCCAGATACTTGGCTTTATTCAGAACGAACACCCTCAGACTATAGCGTTAATTCTCTCGTATCTTGAACCGCCTCAGGCAGCAATGATATTGAGCGGATTAAATCCGATTTTGCAGGCCGATGTTACTAAACGAATTGCAAATATGGACAGAATTACGCCCGAAGTTTTGAGGGAGGTTGAGAGAGTTTTGGAACGTAAATTAAGCAGCGTAATGGGTCAGGACTTCACCGTTGCCGGAGGAATTGACGCTGTAGTTGCGATAGTGAACAGCACCGACAGAGCAACCGAACGCAATATAATGGAATATCTTGAAGAAAATGATCCTGAATTAGCCGAAGAAATTAAGAAACGGTTATTCGTATTTGAAGATTCTATGAGGCTTGATGACAGGTCGTTACAAAGAGTTCTTCGTGAAGTTGATATGAAGGAATTGAGCCTTGCTTTGAAGGGAGCTACGGAAGATCTCAAAACGAAATACCTCAAGAATATGTCAAAACGAGCAGCGGAAATGTTACAGGAAGATATGGATTTCATGGGACCTGTACGAGTGAAAGATGTCGAAGAAGCTCAACAGAAGGTTGTAAACGTAATCAGGAGTTTGGAGGAACAAGGCGAAATAGTCATAGCATCTGGCGGAGGGGACGATATGATTGTCTAACGGTCTTGCTCATCAGAGGGTATTACGGACGGTTAGATTGCTTCCTCAAGCCGTAAAAATCGGAATACTTGAGAACGAAATCAAACAATCCGGAATAAAACCCGAACAAAAACCTGAACAAAACCGGAATAAGCCTGAAAAAGTTTTGCCTAAGCAGCCTGCACAAAAAGTACAGGTTAATATTGCTAACTCAAAGGAAATTGAAGAACTTACAGCCCAAATTAAAGCCTTGACGAACAGTTTAAGCAACGCTGAAGTTAAGAACATGGAATTAACCGAAGCAAAAAATAAACTTGAAAGCGAAATTAACGGCATAAGATCAGAATATGAGAGACGCAGAAAAACTCTTGAGAGTGAAGCTCAGGCCAATGCGAAAAAAATTGCCGATAAAGCACGTGATAAAGCAATTTCGGAAGGACAAGTCAGAGGTTATGAAGAAGGACTTCAAAAGGCTCATGAAGATGTTGAAAATGAATATCTGAAAAAATTTTCAGCATTAGCCGGAGTTATTGAAGGAGTTGGAAAAAAACTTGACGAGAATTTTAACGAGCTTGTGAAATTAAATCAGCCCAGATTAATTCGTGTGTGGTCTGAAATGTTAAAACGAATGCTTCATCGTGAGGTTGAATTAAATCCTGACACAATCGACACTGTGCTTTCAGAATTATTGACACGTTTAAGCGATAAAAATCAGATTTTAATTTATGTCTCTCCTGAAGATATGAAACATCTTGAAGGTAATTTTGACAAAAAATTTCAGGAGGTTTTAAGGGGAGCAAAGAAGGTTGAATTAAAATCAGATCCTAATGTTGAAACAGGAAGCTGCATTGTTGAAACTGGCTTAGGAATTTATGATGCTCGTTGGAAAACTCAAATGTCTCAAATTGAATCGGTTATTGATGAAGTCTTTCAGCAATCTCAAAAGTAAAAATTATGAATGATTTAGAAGATATAGATTTATTTCAGTTATTTTCAGTTGACCTCCTGCAAAAACCTTTAATCAAAATTAACGGTCGAATTGTTCAGGTTGTAGGATTAGTAGCGGAGTCTCAAGGCCCTGATGTAAGGGTTGGTGATTTGTGCCATATATGTTTCAGGGACGGTTCACACGAACTCGACGCTGAAGTTGTAGGTTTCAGAGATGACAGAGTATTGTTAATGCCGTTGGGAGCATTGCAAGAAGTAGGCCCCGGCTGTGATGTTGTTTCAACTAATCGTCCTCTTGAGGTTCCTGTAGGTGAAGCGTTATTAGGCAGAGTGCTTGACGGTTTAGGAAATCCTATTGACGATAAAGGCCCGATAGCAGCGAGCGATTTTTACCCATTATACGCAACACCTCCTCACCCTTTACGCCGTAAAATGGTTGACACCCCGTTATCGGTTGGAGTTCGAGTTGTTGACGGAATGCTTACACTTGGAAAAGGACAGCGAATCGGAATTTTTGCAGGTTCAGGAGTTGGAAAAAGCACGCTGTTAGGAATGATGGCACGATACACGACAGCCGATGTCAATGTAATTTCGTTAGTAGGTGAACGTGGACGAGAGGTTCGGGAATTTATCGAACGAGATTTAGGCCCTGAAGGTTTGAAGCGTTCTGTTTTAGTTATAGCGACATCGGATCAGCCTGCTTTAATTCGTCTTAAATCTGCCATGACAGCAACAGCAATCGCAGAATATTTCAGAGATCAAGGCAAAGATGTATTGTTGATGATGGACACTGTAACGCGTGTAGCTCGTGCTCAACGTGAAATCGGCCTTGCAATCGGTGAACCTCCTGCGACACGAGGCTATACTCCTTCAGTATTTGAAATGCTTCCGAGATTGTTGGAGAGAGCCGGAGCAGGTGAAAAAGGAAGCATTACTGGAATTTATACGGTACTTGTTGACGGAGATGACATGAACGAACCCGTTGCTGATACAGTTCGAGGAATTTTGGACGGACATATAGTTTTATCGCGTAAGATTGCAGCGAGAAATTTTTATCCGGCCGTAAGCGTCCTTGACAGTGTAAGTCGTGTAATGCCTGCGTTAGTTTCACGTGAACATCTTAATGCAGCAGGAAGAGTCAGGGATTTATTAGCGACTTATGCGGAATCTGAAGACCTGATTAACATCGGTGCTTATAAATCAGGCTCAAATATGCGAGTGGATTGGGCATTGGCAAATATGGAAAACGTAAGAAGCTTTTTGTCTCAAAGAGTTGAAGATCCTACAAGTTTTGAAGAGACTGACAAAAGGCTTTTAGAGCTTGCTCCTTATCCGTCAGCACAATAAAAAATGAATGAACGAATATCAAGATTTAACCGTATATTAAAAATTCGTGAGGACAGCCGACGAAATGAACAGGCAATTTTAGCGGCGGAACGTAGCGAAGAACAAGCAGTTATTAATCATTTAACCGAACTTGAAACTGAAAAAAATCAAGCTATTAAAGATTTCAGCAAGACAGGTGAAAAAATGATTTCATCAACTGAGTTATGGTTTCAAAGGCAGTTCATTGACGCAATAGATACGGATATTGTTAAAGGCAAAAATAATTTAACCGAAGTCCGAAACAGAATAACAAATACTGAAGCCCGATTGGTCGAAAGGCATAAAGACGTTAGAATAATGGAAACATATATAGATCACTTAAAAGAAATAAATTTTCAAGAGGAATTGGGAATAGAACAAAATGAACTTGATGATGTTGCTACGATGCAGTTTTCAAGGAGAGGAGCATATTAAAATATGGGACCGAATTTAACAAACGTCAGCAGAATTTTAAGCAGAATAGACGAAATTAACAGGCAGTTTAACATGTATCAACAGACTGAACCGCCTAAAAGTAACTTTGTAGATGTGTTGAACGATGTCAGCAACAAAAATAAAATTCCAAGAAAATCAGCGTTAAATAATATTTCAGGCAAAACAAGTTACTCTGAACTTCAAAGCGTAATTGATGAATGCGCTGAAAAATATAATATCGACAACGAATTAATAAGAGCAATGATTCAAGTTGAATCAGGCTGGCAAACTAACGCGGTTTCAAACAAAGGTGCTCAAGGTCTTATGCAGTTAATGCCACGAACGGCAGCTATGTTGGGAGTTGAAGATCCTTTTGACCCCGTACAAAATATTGAAGGCGGAGTAAGATACATTTCAGATTTGACCGATAAATATCGCGGGGACATTGAGAAAGCTCTTGCAGCTTATAACGCAGGGCCTGCAAGAGTAGATTCGGGAAATATTCCTGAAGTTTCAAAACGTTATGCAAGAAATATCATGGCAATATACAGAAAGTTAAGGCAGGTAAGTTAAGTTATGGCAGAAGAAAGACCCGTTGCGGAACAACCAGCACAGGAACAAGTTGCTCCTGTACGTAAAAAAAAGAAGAAAAAAAAGCTTGGGAAAATAACATTTTTATTTTGGCTAATTCTTTTAGCTCTCGGAACGGCAACAGGAATGCACTTGAGCGGAATTTGGGACGGCAGACCGTTGTTTTGGACATTAATTCCGAAAGTCCCGTATTTTGGTCAACAGCTTTCCGAGTTCTTCCAAGTTCCTGAATTTTACGCCTTAACTACAAACGAACGCAGAGCTGTTGAGCTTGAACAATGGCAAAGAAGGCTTGATGCTCTTGAACGTTCTCTCGAAAGCAGAGATGTTGACCGTATGGCAGTATACGAAAGCAGGGAGCTTGCGTTAGTCGAAATGTCTCGTGATATTGCAAGAAAACAGCGCAGATTAAGAGCTCAGGAAGCAGAACAAAATGCTACAGCAAATAATCCTGATGCCCCGACTGATGAAGAACAGGAATTAATGAACCAAGTTGCCCGAACTTATCAGGATATGTCAGCTCGAAATGCCGCAGCCGTCATTGAACAACTTCGAGACCCTTTAGCGGTTGAGTTAATCAAAAAACTTCCAAACGATGCCAGAGCTTCCATAATGGGCAAATTGAAACCTACAAAAGCCGCAAGAATTACGGAATTAATGACACGTCCCCAACAAAATTAAGGAGGACTAATAATCATGTCGCAGGAAATATTTACGTTTATTCAATCTCATTCACAAACAAGTACAAATTTATTTAATCTTGTTCAAGAATCGGGAAAAGAAAATTTTCAGGAGAAATCGTTCATCTTTGATAATTTGATTAACGAATTAAAATCAGAAATTGAAAATCCTGATGATGGACAGATATTATTAACTCAGACCGAAAAAAATAATAATCCTCCTGTAATGAATTTTAAGAGCCAAAAATCTTTTTCATGGCCGATTATTAATAATTTTGATACTGATACTGAAACGAAAGCGGAAAAAATTTTGCACGAATTATCTTCTGAAGAGGAGGAAGTTATAGTTTTCTATGATGATGAAACTGAAGCTCCTGAAATTAAAGACATAAAGCAGCCTGTTGATGTGAAAAATGAACAGCCTGAAAATAATCTTGACGAGCCATTAGAATTTCCTAAACTTAAAGAGCTGCCCGAAAAAATTCAAAACCTCGTTAAAAATTTTGTCGCTGAAGTTGAAGCAGAGGTTGAAATTTTCACTCCTGAAGAACAGAATATAAAGCAACCTGTTGAAGTTAAAGTTGACGAAGCTGAAAGTTTTGCAGAGCCTTCAAAAGTTGATGTGCCATTAGAATTTCCTGAACTTAAAGAGCTGCCCGAAAAAATTCAAAACCTCGTTAAAAATTTTGTCGCTGA
>CALBPU010000116.1 GCA_937899395.1 uncultured Fretibacterium sp. | reverse complement strand
CGAAATGGGACATTATCAAACAGCGGACTCAGGAGGGTAAGGCAATAGCTCGTAAAAATCCTGATTTTCATGATGGTCGTCCGAAAAAGTTTTCAAGGGCGCAAATCAATCACGCCCTCGAATCTCGTAAACAGGTCGTAGCTATGACTGGCATAAGCCGATCTACTATCGCAAGGGCAAGAGCCGTTCAAAAACTCATGGCATAAAAATTAAGATATGTACGCTTTTACGTCTTCCTGCATACGAGCAAGGGCTTTCTGCAATTTTTCAGTTGTAACGTTTTCTTCGAGAATATTGATAATCATTTGGTTGATGTTAATTCTGGACAGCGAAGAATACATCGAAACCTTGTCATAAAGCGACGCAGGAAGATACAAAGAAACCCTTTTCTTTTCTTCATCGTTCCTATCGTTCCTCTCGGCGTACGTTTGGGATATGTCTATCCCGTCAAATGATTTTTCGTTGCCTAACGCAGATTTGAAGTCTTTCACTTGATTACCTCCAAAAATTCTTCGATAAAATTCATATAGTCATCAGCGGATTTTGATTTGGGAGCGTATTCAAAAATGCTCTTGTGCATTACCTGAGCTTCTTTGACCGCTATGGCTTCCCTGATTGCGCTCTTGAAAACAAGCGTTCCCATCTGTTCAGCCAGCTCGTCAAAAACTTCTTTCAAATTGCGGCTCAGAACGTTCCTTTCGGAATACCTTGTCAGCAGTATCCCCGCGATTTTCAAAGACGGATTGCAGTATTGCCTGTCCTTGCGGATTGCTCGGTCAAGCTGTAAGAGTCCGTCCCGTGAAAACATATCGGCTTGCACGGGAATAATCAGCCAATCAGCCGCCGTCATCGCGTTAATCGCAAGAACTCCAAGCGACGGGGGCGTGTCAATAATCACAAAGTCATACCGTTTTTTTACAGAAGCAAGGGCTTCTTTCATTCGATATTCCTTTCCCGTTTCAGTTATTACGCTGTCAGCTCCGGCAAGAGCAAGCTCGGCAGGAACTACATCTCCCATAGAAGTCTTCTGAATCGCTTCATCGATTTTTATTTGCTCCGTCAGGACACCTAAAAGGCTTTTTCCCTCAGTATCAGCTCCGGCACACATTGATAAATTGCACTGGCTGTCCATATCTATGAAGAGAACGGAATAACCTTTCTCCCTGAGTCCTGCCCCGAGAGCAAGCGAAGTAGTTGTTTTAGCGACTCCGCCTTTTTTATTTATTACGCATATTACTTTCATTATGTAACTCCTTTTAATTTATTATACATCAAAACTTAGTTATGTCTATAAATAAATTTAATTTTATAATAAATTTTCAATTAAGTTTTAATGTTAAAAAATAATTTAATATAAAGTAAAAGACTTTTTATAATAATTAAATATTTATGTTTTACATAAAAATACTATTGCTTCAAATATTTTTCAAATCAAATTTCTTAAATATGTGATTTTATGCGTATTTTCAGTCAAAGATTTCTTTTGAATTTCAACATAAATAATGTTTTTATGAGAAAAATTTTTTATAAATTATTTATTTAATAAAATAAGTCGTAATTATTTTTAATTTATAGTTAAAAATTTTTTATATTTAATAAACTTTTAACTTTTATAATGTTTTTATAAATAAATTATTAAGGTTAATGAGTTATATTGATTAAAACGCTCTTTTAAGGATAGGCATAAATAATGAAAAAATTATTTTGGAATCGGTTTGTTTTTTGTCATCAAAAAAATTTCACGTTTTCAGAGCAACTGAAAAGTTTGCATAACACTAACAATCTCTGATCGAAAACCGCTTCAGAGATAAATCACTGAATTAAAATTTTTGAATCTTTCCTTCCTCATTACTCTTTTGAAATTTTTTCGTAAAGATTCATTAACGCGCTCACGATTTCTTCTTCAGAAATATTTTTTATCAAAGCCATAAAGCAATAAGCACTGAGAAATCCAGCACGCCGACAATTCAATATAAAATTCACGCATTTAACGAAATAATTCAAAAATCCTCAGCTGAATTTTTAATTAAGATTCTTGAAGAACTTTACGCCCAACATCCCTGAACATCGCAACCGGCAAAAAATTACAAAAACATATCAAAAAAAATTTTTTGGGGCTCAACACCGTAAAAAAGCTGATCTTCACGTCGCTGCGCTTGCTCCGCCACAGGTTAGATCCCGTTACGCTAAATCAATAAGCTTCAAAAAGTGATATACTTTCTCTCGCTTATTGATTATTTTATTAACGTAAATTATAAGATTTTCTCTTTGAATGTCAAAGGGGAAATTTTTTTTTACCGTCTATCACTGCCGTTAAAAGACAGAAAATTCGCATAACATCAACAATCTCTGATCGAAAAACGCTTCAGAGCTGAATTTTTTTCATGCCTTTTTCATGCACTCACCGAATTAAAATTTTTGAACCTTTTTCTTATTCACTCCTCCTTTGAAATTTTTTCGTAAAGATTCATTAACGCGCTCACGATTTCTTCTTCGCTGATGTCCTTTGAAAATCCGTAAGCCTCGCAGACCGCCGCGTCATTTTCACGGTGGGCTTTCAATAACTCTTCGGGCATCGTCAACGGGTCGTATAAATCTGCAAGCGACGAATCCGGGAATTTTTCTCGGGCTTCGAGAATTTTTTTCGCGGTCATTTCGATTTTCGATTTCAACTTCTGGACACCGTGTCCTAAAGCCGGCCACGGAAAATTGTTATAGACCGTATCGCCTGAATAACGATAATCACTTTTTAAGCGCCCGGCTATCGTCCTGACCCAAGCCATGTGAACGCCCGAAGTTAAAACGCCGAAGTGATATAAATCCGCGCCGTGAACGATTGAAAGCGAATCTCCGGCAATTTCATTTTCACGGAGAAAAGCTATCGGAATATATTTACGCCGTTCGGACGAAACTCGCGGAATGCAAAGGCATGGCGCGTCAGGCTGGGGCGTCGAGAAAAATTTATACGGAGTTTCAGCCGCCGCCCGGGTCGGTTTTGCCGTGCTTGCCGCCCTCATTTTTCTGACTTCTTCAAGCCGCCGCATAATTTCGCGGTTATGGGCGTAAACGCTCGGCGCAATATCTTTGAGCCACAGACAATAACGGACTTCATCATTGCGGATAAAATCTTTCGCCCCGATATAACGCCGGACGCAGCACGCGATTTTCGGATCGTTTTTAATGAGTCCATCGCGTTCGTCCTGAGACAAAATCAAATTTCCGCCGTCTGAGGGCTGATTGCCTTTCGTCAAAATCGGAACATCGCATAAAGGCTTGCCGCGTGGCATGATTAAAACGTTCGGAGCGTCAACGAGGTAGGCGTTAATATTTTTCGCTTCGATGATTTTTTCACCGTCAAAAATTTTTTTCTCAGGCGAATCAGCCTGGCTGAATCCGATTATGACCACATGGACGTGGGCTTTTTCAGCGGCTTCGCTGTTCCACTTGAAAGTCCGCCACGCGAAATCAAAATGAATTTTGAAATCCGAAAATAATTTTTTCCATAACGGCGCGACCTGTTCGCCCTGAGTGATTGAATTTGTCGAAACGAACGCGGCACGAATGTCAGTACCGTCAATAAATTTCGCGGTTTTGTGATACCACGCCCCGACATAATCAATCGAATTAGCGCGCGGAACTTTTCCGAAAACCGCAACTGCTTCGGATTTTTGCTCCGAGTTCATCATTGACGCGCCCACGAAAGGCGGATTGCCCATAATGAAATTCAGTTCTCCGGGCTTCACGAGCGTTGCCCAGTCAAGCGTCAGCGCGTTAGCTTCAACGATGTTGTTGAACGACTTTAACGGCAAAAATTCATCAATATTCTGGACGATTCTTTTCGTTTCGTTCCACATCTGGGCTTCCGCAATCCATAACGCGGTCTTGGCGACGGCTACGGCAAAATCGTTAATTTCAATTCCGAAAAACTGCGAAATTTTTACCTGAATCGGCGAAAAATCTCCCGTAGCGAAATTAATCTGCTGTTTCGTGAGTTCAAGCAAAACCTGATTTTCAAGCCTCCGCAACGACAAATAAGTTTCCGTCAGAAAATTTCCCGAACCGCAAGCCGGGTCAAGAAATTTCAGAGAACTTAATTTTTTCTGAAACGCATTTAATTTTCGCGTCCTCGCGCTACCCACGGGCATATTAAAAAATCCCTCAAATTCGGCCTCTAAATCGCCCAAGAACAACGGCTTAATAACCTTATGGATATTTTCTATGCTCGTGTAATGCATGCCCCCAAAACGCCGCGTTTCGGGGTTCAAAGTCGATTCAAAAACTGCGCCGAAAATCGTGGGGCTGATACTGCTCCAATCAAACCCCTCGGACATTTCGCGCAAAATAATTTCGAGAGGTTCGCCATCAAGCTGGGGAATTTCGATATTTTTTTCCTCGAATAAACCGCCGTTGACGTACGGGAAATTTTTCAAGTCCTCATCGAGATACGGGTCGCGCTTTTCAACTTCCTGCGCCAGAACTTCAAACAAGTCCATCAATGCCCGGCGCGGATTGCTCTGCTTTTTCAGAAAATCATGGAACTGATTTTTCGAGAATAATTCAGAGTCTTCAGCGTAAAGCATGAAAACGATCCTGACGCAGAGAATATTGAGGCTTCTCAAAGAATCTTTGCTGTCGGGATTTTTATAACGTTTTTTGAGCGCGTCATAAAGTTTCCCGACTAATTCTCCTGCCTTGACCGAAATTTCTTCCTCGCGGATTTCTTTCGGTGTCGCGGCTTTCGGGTCGGCGATAAATAAAAACTTGCGCCATTCACGTTCAAGATTTTCGAGCCTGATAATTTCGGGTTCGGCTTTCGGGCGTTCCATGTCGTGAACGTGAAACTCCTGAAAATTACACGTAATAATCCACCGTGCGCGTTCAGAATCGGGCAGCCAGTCAGAATATCTCTTAGCCTGTTCAAACGGTGTCATCAACGAACCGTCAGACTGTTTTGCGGCTTTATCGAGATTAACGTCAAAACTCTTCTGCTCGATAATTGTCCTCGTTGACGGAACATAACCATCAATGAAACTCTTATGAGCAAGCTCAACGCGCTTTTCAAACTTAATCAATTCGGTCGGATTATCAACTCCGCAAACTTCACGGAGAAATTCAATCCAGAACGTTTGAGTCTCGCTTTTTTCATCGCCGCGATTTTTCCAGCGTTCAATAAAACTTTTCAAATTCTCACCTTTCATTTCAACAACCTCCTTTCGGTTTAATTTTCCCATTGCCGCTTTCCCCAAACCTGGGGTGGCGGACGAGCCAAAAACGCGAAAAACGGGGGGCGCGGTTTTGAAAATCCGAATATCCGACTTCCAACCGATTCCCTCTCAAACCAAACGAACCACACAGAACCAGCCATGCCATTTTTCTCCAACCCGACTCCCTGAGTCATAAGCCGAACGAATCTCTCCAGCCAACCCTGCCGATTCTGTATAAAACTTTCTAAAACTCCCCCTGAAACTTCCGAGGAATTATTTTTCATATACCCCCTACAGGAATAACGATACTCTCTCTCATCAATCCCCCTCATAATATAGGGAATTTTTCTGCCACTTGGCTTTTTCTTAGTATTCATCGGCGTTTGAGCGGCAAAAATTTCGAGAAAAACTTTCAAAATTATTATCCGCATTTTTACTGAGAGAACCGTTAAATTTTCATTTTTCGATTCTTCATTTTCTGCCGATTCGAGGGCAAGGGTTTCGCGGGCTTTCTGACGATGGCGATACCAAGTCCGTTCCGATTTCCCTTCGTCTTCCCAAGGCTTGAGGATTCTGAGCGGAATTTTCTTCGGCTTCTTTTCCTTTTTCGGGAAATATCTCAGGACTTCAAGTTCAGCCTGTTCCTCGATAGTTATGCCTAACTCTTCGATAAGAGTTTCAGTTTTTGCTTTATATAGCTCTTCGTGGCGTATGAATTTATTCCTCAACGTTTCAAACAGAGCCGCGTGAGTTTCGATTCGGAAATAAAGCCCGTTTTTGCAGGTCAATTCCCATCTCAGAGCGTCAAATTCTTTATAGTTGCTGATTAAACCTGCCTGTGCCGCGCAGACCAAAGCCCAGAATACGCTCAATTCACGATGTCCCTGCGGAACTTCGCCATGAGAGTCAGTCCTGAGTTCGATTAATTTCACGATGTCGGCGTAACGCCGTGCCGCCTGTCCTGCGAAAGACCCCGTGCGTTTTTTAGGCGCGATTTTGAATGGCGCGAGATTTTTAATGTCGCGTTCAGCTTTAGCCTTTGCTTTTTCAGCGGCTCTTTGCTTTTTATATTCCCTGACTTCGAGTTGAGAATAACGCAAAACACGGTTCGCCAAGTCATCGAATTTATATTCCGCGTTAATTTTCAGGACTTCGGCTTCCCCGTCCGTAAATTCAGAAATGGGCAATAAAGCCGAATAATCCTGATATTCAGAATTGTCCCTCGCGCCCCAGTCCTTGAAGTGATAATTAATTACTTCCTGAGTTCTCTGCCAGCGCGAAAGCGCAATGCCGGGCAGATAGTCCGAATATTTCCAGACGGCTATCAATTTTCCGTTCAAGGACATTACCGCGTTGGGAATTTGGAATCCCAAGCCGTTCCAGTAATCAGAGCAATGGGCTTTAATTTTTTCTGCTTTTTCTTTTAAGTCCGCGCCCGAAATTTTTTCAGCCGATAAAACGGCATAGTTGCAGTAAATTCTTCCGATCCCGTTTAATTCGGGTTCGTTAAATTCCGCGATTGAACGGCTCGAGGCGTGAGATTTTTTCACGAATTTATTTTTATTCGCTGTTTCGTTTTTCAAGCACGACGGCGAATTTTTCGATTTTAATTCCGATTTCGGTGCAGATTTTTCGATTTTTTCAAATTCAGGCTCTTCGCTGACATCGCCATAGCCTGGAACTTTGAAAATTATTTTTGAAAATTCTTCAAAATCATAGCGTTCGGGATTTGAATAAACGACCCTGACATCACGGTCAACCGTTTCGGGCTTGCAGTTCTTCGTTCCCGGAACTCTTAAAACTCTCGCCGCGTCTTTTGCCTGAGCGTCTGCTCCGAAACTTTCAAAAATTTTCCAGAGCCGTCTTTGAAGTTTTGCCCAGCGTGTTAATTTTTCGCGCGTTACGGCTTCTTTGTAGAGCCATTTGACGTGAAGCCCGTTGCCGCTGAAAACGATTATGCCCGGCAAAGGAATTTTTTTCGAGCGGCATTCTTCGAGAACAAGATTCGCCCATTCTTCGGGCGTTAAATCTTTTTGTTCCGCGGCGAATTTCCCGTCAATGTCAAGGAAACTCAAACTTAATGAAGCAACGTTATCTTCTTTTCTGCTGCTGTCGCTCAAAAATTCCGCCTGAGAGACGTAAATATTTTTTTCGTAAAAATCAGGCGCAAACCATAAATGCAGTAATTCCCGCGATAAATCTTTTGCCTTAACGAAGTTTTGTCTCCAAGATTCTTTTTCGCTCTTGAAACTCAGACAGACGTATTTATCGCTTGCAGGGTGGATCTCCAAAACGTCCTGATAAACCTGATCGAGAAAATTTTTTTGCCTCGCCACAAATTCTCTGATTTCAGCTTGCCTTTTCGCTTTTTCCTGTTCCTTTTTCGCTTTTGAATCTGCCGAGTTCGATTTTTTGATTTTCGGCTTCGGCGCGGATTTTTTAATTTTCGCGTCTGTTCCGTCAGTTTCATCGCATTCATCACAGAATTTCAAAAATTCCTGATGATCACCATAAAATTCATTGATTTTGTCATCAAGATTCGGGCGTTCGATTTTTTCGCGGACATCACTAAGTCCCGATTTAATTTTTTCGACAGTCGTTTTTTCAGCGTCATGAAGCACACGGACAGGAACGTTCGCACTGGTGTTGAACGTTCCCGGAACTCGCAACATCGTGAGCGCGTGTTTTTTCTTCGGATTCGCTCCGAGGTACTTAAAATCTTCGCATAACAGGTTCTGAACATCGTCCCAATCAGAATTAAACTTAAATTCATCAAGGACAAAGTTGCCTCTGCTGTCGGCATGATAATTTTCGTCAGACTTAAAATACGGCGTTTCCAAAGACCATACGAGGGCTAATTCTTCGTGGTCGCCCCAAATTATCGGCTCAGGCAGACCGCGCTGGCGGCAATGTTCAAGAACAAGCTCCGTCATCTGCTCTCCCGACAAATTAAAATCGAGATTAAGATTTTCAGCTTCGACAGCCACGTTCAAGTCAAGAATCAGGAAATGACACGGCATTGACGTAACCCATTTTTCGCGCAAAACAGGCTTGCCGTCCTTGTCCTTAATTTTTTCAGAGACTTCGGCGGCTGAAATCCAGTAATCTTTATCGGCGTCAATGGCACTTCTTACGCTTTCGAGATATAAGTCGTTCGTTTCTAACCAGTAAAAATTATTTTTTTTGCCCGTTCTCCCGACCTTGCCGAGAATTTTTTCTTTCAAGAAAACGTAACTTGCTTTGCTGTCGTGCCACTCGTGAAATTTTTCTATAAACGTGATAAAATCCATCCCGATAAAATCCATATTAATTTATTTGTGCCGTTATTCTACCACGAATAGCGGAGATTTTTTTATTTTGGGAGGCGTTTTCAAAATGGCAACGTGAAATTGAATCAGAATTTTTTGATTCTTCGTTCTGATTTTTTTCTTCATAATCAAAATCATCAAGTGTTGCCAATTCCTTACGCCTCCTTTCTAAGTTTTATTTATCTGCCTTAGTTTGGTGGGGCGAGGGCAATATTTACGAAATAATCTGATTTATTCTTTGACCTGTTTTAGAAGTAATGCTAAAATAATTGCGTTAAAAATGTTTAACGCAATATTAAAGCATAACTCACTTTAACAGGTGAGAAGAAAGCAAAAAATAACGAGAATATTTCGCTTGTATTGCGCCCCGCCTTAGTCTTGAGAACTAAGGCGATGTTATTTTTTAAGGACAATTTTACTGTTCCGCAATTAGAATTACTGAACATTTTTACTGTCCTCGTTTTCTTCGTTTTCCGCTGTGGGATGCAGCAACTCAGTTTCAGTTACACCGAAAATTTCAGCCAACTCTATCAGACCATCAACAGTTGGCTTAATTTCTCCTTTTTCCCAACGTGATACGGTGGATTTATCAGCACCTACAATGCGACCTAAACCAGCCATCGTAAGATTCATTCTCTTACGATTACGCCTAATTCCATCTTTAAGTGTAAGTACCAAAATTTTCCACCTGCCTTATTAAAAAATAAAAAAATAAATTTTTTCTATAAGTTATTATAGCTTATTGTTTCCGTAAACTCAACTGAACAAAAATTGATTTTCATAACATTTGATACATGAAAATGCATTCGCTGTCGTAACGAGGCTTCAATCTTCTGTGAAGTTCGTCTTCGCGTTCTACTGGAAGTCTCATGAAACCGTATTTGCCATACCCCTCGAAAGGTAAGGCAAAAATATATAAAACTTCAGCTCCTACGCGATCAGAAACATCCCTAACTATGGGTAGAATAAAATCATTGAAAATTAAAAGCCCTAAACCTTTTGCGTTCGGATTCTTATCGAGATATTCTTTATTGACGGCAAAATTTGCAAGCTCTATTCCGGGCAAAGTGTCAAAGTTTGCTATTTCACTTTCATCGCCCTCATTAAATGAAATTAGTCCGGCTTTTAATGAAAAATACCCCGTAAGTTCTGAAGAATTATTAGCCCTAACTAAATATGTACGCATTCGCTTATGGGCTTCATCGTCAAACGCGAAATTCTTTATGTAGTTCAGAAGTCCTGCGCCTCGAACATCTTTAGTTGAAAAATTTTCTATATCATAAGCATCATTTACGGAAGCTCCAAGATGTTCGCAGTAAAGCATATTATTTTTGAGCAACGGCATTATGAAGTCCTTGTGCTTTCATCATTCTTTCCATTATCCGCGCACTTTCAGCTCTAAGTTCTGTATGGTCAGCCGGGGGAGTGTTGCGTATCAGTTCAAATTCCTCGCGGGTAAAACTCGTTGTACTGCGCCGTCCGTATCTGCGGCTGTCAATTACACTCATTTTTTCACCTCTAAATCATTTTTTTGAATTTCTGAGAATTATAACTGAATTACGCCGCTTTTTCATAAATAACATCGCTTTTCTCAGGCGCGTCAATCTTTGAGCGTTCAGAAAAAATCTTGTCAAGAAAATATAAAATCTGCTTTCCGTAAATCGGAGGAAATCCTGCCGAAAAAATTAACATATCGCCGGGTTCAGTGATATTCTGATTTACGTCTTTCACAGGTCCAGGCAATCTCATAATTTCGTCAGGAGTTAAGACCGCTCTCTGAACTTCCTGCTGGGACTTCGTTACGCTTTTCTTAGCAAAAATTCCCGTTCCGCCCTGAAATGAAATGCTCTCCTGCTCTTTAATTACGGTCGTTACGCCGAGCCTGTCGGATAAATATTTCGCGGTTTCGACTTTGTTCGGGGCGTAAGCTACCGTGATGTGGCAGTTTGAGGTTATCGATTCGTCCTTGCCGTATGCCGCATCGAGCTGTGCTTTATCCTGACAAATTAAATACGCCTTGATGTTCCAGCCGCCGAAGTAAGCTATTGCCTGTTCAAAAATTCCTAATTTTCCAAGTGCAGGAAATTCATCGAGCAATAACAAGAGTCGGTGTTTATAAGGAGCTTTCATCTGTCCGCCGCGAAATTCCATTTCGGGCATTAAAATAAAAATCAACTGCGAAATAAAAAGCCGGACTAACGGCTTCAACCGTTGAATATTCGTAGGATTTAAGACTAAATAAAGCGAAACTGGCGATTCATTGTCCATAATGTCCTGAATCCGAAAATCGCTGACTGCCGTATTTCTCGCAACAACGGGGTCGGTGTAAAGTCCTAACTTCGCCACTGCTGTCGATAAAACTGATGAGGCTTCTTCTTCGGCTCGGTTCAGCATTTCGTTCGCAACTTGTTCAACTACTGGGTGACAGGGACTTTCACGAACTTTTCCCGTAGGGTCATAAAAAACATCGCCCTCACGCTTGTGTTCATACTGCTTCCATGAGTTCGCCATGTCCTCGTAACCGTTGCCAGTCAATTCATGCAAAACTTCGGATAAATTTCCCGTCCGTCCCTCGTTCCGTGCCCTGTAAACAACGTGAGTTATCGCGCCGATTAACAGAGACCGCGCAGTCTGCTCCCAATGCCCGTCAACGCCTTTGCCGTCAGGGTCAACTAAAAGCGTTGCAACGTTCATAACATCGCCCGTTTCGTAAACCGTCCCGATTCGGATTTCAGCAAGAGGGTTATATCTTGCGCTCCTGCTCTCTATCGCGTCAGTCGGATCCCACCGCAAAACCTTATGTCCGTTCTGATGCCGCCAACCTGAAGTCAAAGCCCAGTTCTCGCCTTTAATATCGAGTACGACTACGGAATGTTCCCACGAGAGCAAAGTCGGAATGACCAAGCCCACGCCTTTCCCTGAACGTGTCGGAGCAAGTGCAATGACGTGTTCTTTTCCGTTGTGGCGCAAATAATATTGCTGACCGTCTTTCGGATTTATCCAGCCTCCGACATAAACGCCCTTGCCCTTTTCATTTTTGGGAGGCAGAAGTCCAGCTTCGCGGATTTCGTCAAGTTCGGCGTATTGAGCCGAGCCGTAAAGATTCGCCGCGTCCTGCTTGACGTTCCTGTTCCTTATCGTTACTGCAATCAGCGCAACTCCAATAAACGCACAGCCGCCCATGATTACGAGAGTCTCTGTAAAGTCTTTCATGTCGCGGTGAGTTTTCTTCCATAATTTTAGCCATTCGAGAATTTCTATCGGCGAATAAATTTTTATTCCTGCGTAGCTTAAAATTTCATTCGGAAGCCGATTTTTGCCTACGTTCCAGGCAAAATATTGAGTTCCAGCCACGAACGAGAGAAAAATTAAAATCAAGCCTATGACCGCAGGAGCTTTTGAAATTTTTTGCTTCGAGTCTTTTCGGAATGAATAATTGCCCTTGATTGTAGTTTTCATTTTTATCTCTCCTCACTCTGACTGCGGCTTCCGCTGTGATGATATTCGCGTTCGAGGGATTTGACTGCTTGGGCTTTTTCCTGACCTGACTGCCATTTCAAATCTAATTTTTCGCCAATCTGTCCAGTTGCAGGGGCTTTGAGTTCGAGGCGTTTTAATTCGTAAATAAAAAGACTTCGACCCTTCACGAGCGTCAAAGAATCTTTCGTTCTCGAAACTACTTCCGCGCCTTTGAGATTCGGAAATTGCCGGGGACTGACGATTTTTATTTTTACACTTCCATCAGCTAATCTGCCATTTTTCCCACTTTTTCGCCTTAGTCATATATATTATATTGTTCCTTTCAGAAGCTGTTATCTAAGGTTTAACCGCTTCGTCCGAGAATCACGATTTTATTTTTCGCGCTCTCTCTGGTATAATTTGCCAATAGACACTTCTTACTATGCCTTGACAAAAATAATCAGGCATAATAGAATTAAGTTAAATATTCCGCCTGCCGTGAATGTATTTGGCATTGAAAAATTACAAACACATTATAGACGGGATATATTTTTTTTGTCAAGATTTAGCCTTATCGTTAATTTTTCTGTGTTCTTCGTGAATAAAATTAAAATTTTCATTGCTGTCTGCTATTTTTTTAGCTCCTTAAATTATTTTCTGCAACGACTGCGAGTTCTCGTGTCCTGCGCCGTCAGTGTCGCTTTGTGGGAATCGTCCGCAAAAGAAATTTTGAGATTTTCACCGACTTCGGGAATCCTCTCTAATTTTTCAAGCCTGTGAGCAAAAAGACTGCGCTTGCCGCTTAACTGAACGCAATAGCCCAATTCTTTGTCAACGTAACGAATTTCGCCCTTGTACTCCTGTCCGTCAGTTCGGGGATTCGGATAGACGTAAACATCTCCGTCAATCAGCT
>CALBPU010000115.1 GCA_937899395.1 uncultured Fretibacterium sp. | reverse complement strand
CTTAAAACCAAACTTCTTGGACGAGGATTTTTATCCTTTCGAAGCCTTCGACTTTCGTCGAAGGAGGTTCACACCGTCCATTATAAGGGCGTTTTTTTGTCAACTCGGTAATTTCTAGTAACTACGACTAAATAATCTCTGCAAGGTCTTAATATAACTGGATTGTCAAAGATAGTAAAAATTGATTTGAAAATTACATGATGTAAAATCGGAACGGGCGATTTCTGAAAAAATCGCCTCCGATTTTACACTTTCATCTTGAAAATTTCAATCCGTCATTTGGCGTGTTTTTGCGTTTCTGGAGATGGCCACTGCTTTTTTAGCGTGTTCACACTGTAATATCAAGTCCTCTTCCTGCTAACAATAAATCTCTTTCATTTTCAACGGCACGCATTGAAATTCCTATGAATGTTACCGGAAGTTCAAGCCCTTGAAGTTCTCGCCGTAAATCTCTTCTGCGTCTCTCAATCAATTTACAGGTTTCAATTTTTTCGGCATTAAGAGTTAAATTACAGCTCTTACCGTCGCTCTCAACTAGCCCTCCTACTTCACCTAAAACCGAGCCGGTTATCCCGAAACCTACCTGCCAATATTTTTGCCCGTCATCTTCTGCTGATTTTCCGACAAAAATTTTAGCGGTCATGTTTTGTGTAACATCATTGAGAACAGGCCAAAACGGTGCAGCCAATAACGACGGATTAACTTCATTGCGCGGACTTTTCATTAAAATTGATTGAGCTTGTAAAAATTTCGCTATATCATCATCGCCGTCTTTCATGTCTTTTAACGCTTTAACAGGATCATCGCCTTTTGAAGTACGGGATTTTAATTCTTTGCGGATTTTTTCCCACATTGCAGTTGCTTCAGCACCGTTCATGGCCGCATATTGAGACAAAAGCAAAGCATTTTCGGCTGTCATAGGAACGTTACGTGCCCATAATTCAATGAATGATGATAATTGACCGTCCTGTGAACCTGATTTTCTCCATGCGTCTTTAATAGCGTTAAGTACATCGCTTGCAAGAGGAAGCCCCCTTGCTAATAATGCCGTAGCAAGTTCACGATCTCTTGCAGGAATTTGAGAAAGGAAAGACAGTTCGCCCTGTGAAAGCCTTAACACAGGTACTCCGTCAGGCCCCGAAGCGTCCCATACAGCCCTAAATCTTTCTCCCGGAATTAATGACACAGTAGCTCTTGCCCGTAATTCCTGAGGCACTCCGTTTACTTCTACACGAACTAAATATGTTCCGTCAGTATTTTGAGACAGTACGTTACCCTCAACAAGCATTCCTGTTCGTATACCTGCAAGCCTTGCTGCAATTTGTGAAGGCTGTTGAAGCTGAGGTTCGGTTAAAATTTGCCCTTGCCTTGCGTTAGTGCTGATGTTCTGCTGCATTTGATTATAATTTTGGTCTACATTAACATTAATTGACGGCATAAAAATTTTCACTCCCTTTCATGAATTTTCGGCAAAAACTCCTTCGATGTATATCTGACATTCCGAATTTTTTCACGGCATCAATATGAAATTTTGTTGGATAACCTTTGTTCTTAGCAAAATCATAGACTGGGTATTTTGAAGCATAAAGTCTCATCATTCTGTCTCTGATAACTTTCGCAACTATTGAAGCAGCAGATACAACGGGAATTAATTTATCGGCTCGAATTAAATTCCATTGTTGAAAATCTATATTATTAATTCTGGAATTGCCATCGACAATAACAAAAATATTTTTATCATAGGGAAGATTTTTTGTGAGACGTTGAATGCTTTTTCCCATTGCCCATAATGAAACCTTCAAAATATTTTCCTTATCAATCATTTCGGGACTTCCCATATAAGCTCGCCATAACACCCCTAAATCTTTCATAGCATCAAATAATTTTTCACGCCTGTTCGGAGAAATTAATTTTGAATCCCGTAATTTCATTTTCAGAAGTTCCTGTTCTTGTTCAGGTGTCAAATATACCGCCGCTGAAACAACAGACCCTGCTAAAGCACCTCTTCCTGCTTCATCAGTCCCGATTACAATTCCGAGCTTCTTAATTTCCAGCAAAGTTTTTTGAGCCTCATCGTAATCAGCGTGAAGGTTGAAAAAAACTTTATCGTTAAACAATGTTAGCTGCTCCGACATTTTTGTTAAAGTCTATGACCCTTTCTTCGTTAGGAAGTTCAAGACAAATTTTTCCGAGCCTTCCTGATGAAAATGCCTCGATAAATTTCCTTCCTGCAAGTTCAAAATCAATTCTTCCTCCTGAAATTAAACAGCCGTATTTTTTTCCGATTAACTGCAAAATTTCTACAGGTGTTTCATTTTCAAATTCAACAGGAATAAAAGCGTGAAAATTTTTTGCACATAAAAATTCTATTAATTTCAAAGCGGCGTTCTCAAATCCTCCAACTATTTCAGCCTTTGCACAGCCAAGCCATGACAAAATCAAATGCGCTCCTTCTTCAGCATGAGGATCAAGAATACCAGGAGAATCCACGATTAACATTTTTGAATCGTCATTTTTATACCAGCTCACTGATTTTGTTATACCTGGTATATTTCCGACTTGTGCGTTTGATTTTGATATTAAGGAGTTTAGAAGCAAAGATTTTCCGACATTCGGAATGCCTATAACAGCAACTCTGACTTCACGATGAGCAGGTTTGAAATTCAAAATCGCCCTTTTGATGTTGGAAAGCCCTTCACGTTTTCTCAAGTCTGCCGAATAAGTGTGTTTCAATTTCGACAGCCATAAATTTAAGCCCTCATTATCCGCTAAATCTTTACGAGATAAAACATGAATAACGGGTTTGATTTTTGCAAGAGATTTTATTAACGGCGATGAGGTTGAAGCAGGGGCTCTGGAGTCCCTGACCTCTACAATAACATCAAGTTTTGAGACAAGCTCATTTAATTTTCTCGTACCCTTAGCCATGTGGCCGGGATACCATACAGTCCTAGCCAATTTATTTTTGTTATTTAGGAATGCCTATTCGGTTCAAAGGCCAATATCTGAAGAACACAGGCCCTCTCATATCGTCAATGGAAGCAAAACCCCAATATCGGCTGTCTTGAGAATTTGAACGATTATCACCGAGCATAAAATATTTTTTTTCAGGAACAGTGAAAGGAACTTCGGGAAAAATACTATTAGGCTTCAATGTATAACGATCATGATTTTTTACATAAGGTTCAAAAATCGGCTGTCCATTAATAATTACCGTACCGTTTTGAATGTCTACTACATCACCGGGAACAGCTATAATTCTTTTCACGAAATCTCTGTCTCTGTCAACAGGATATTTGAAAACGTAAAGAGAACCTCTCGAAGGCTCGAAAAACCAATTCCAGAATTTCAAAACTAAAACTCTGTCATTAATTTCAAGAGTAGGAATCATTGAACCGCTTGGTATCCAAAATGCCTGAACAACAAATGTTCGGATTATCATAGCGAGTACAAATGCCCATACAATAGTTTCGATTGTTTCACGCCACCACGGTTTAACCGCTGCTTCAACTGCCATTTATACTAAAACTCCTTCACTTTGAATTATTTTTTATCCTGCTCAAAAAATTTTTCTATTTTACACATAACACCGTTCACAAATCTTGCGGATTCTTTAGTTCCGAAATCGTTAGCAAGTTTCGTTGCTTCAGTTATGGCTGAACGTACAGGAAGGGTTTTCTCCATAAAACCTTCAAGCACCATCAATCTTAAAATCGATCTGTCTACACTCACCATTCTTTCAGGTCTCCAGCCGGTAACTGTTCTCAATAACAAAGCGTCAATTTCATTTTTCCTGCTATAAACTTGTGAGGCTAAATCATAACAACGGTTTTTTACTTCAGGCGTGTCATCTTTTGAAACCTCATCAAGATTCAAAAATAAATTTATAGATTTCTCAAAATCCTGTTCCGGATTGCTCACTACATCAATCGAATATAAGAATTGAACAGCAAGCTCTCTTGATCTGTGAATAGCTTCAAATTTCTTGCCTATATGTTTTCTGGGTTTTGACATGATAAATTAAGCTCTCCTGAATTTTTGAGCAAGCACGGAAACCCCTCGAAAGACAAACCACGCTGAAGCACCCCAAAATGCCGTCCAGAAAAAACTGCTGAACCCCGCCGTAATTATCACAGCAGAACACGAAGCTATTGCAGACCAAACATAAGGATTTAATATTACAGGCAAAAATCCCCGTTCAGGGCTTGCCCACACTATTAGAGCCTTCATTCCCATAGGCTTTAATACTTCGGTTAAATGATTTTCAACGGTCTCCTTAGTTTTGGGCTGTAAATCTTCGTCCGAGATTACGATCGTTATATCAGCGTGTTCGGTTTTCGATGGTGATAAAGAGACATTATAAAGTCTGAAACGTGATCTCAGAGCTTCATTTGTAAAATCAACAAGCCCTTTGCATGAAATTTTTATTAATCCGTAAGGCGTATTCTTCCACAAGTAATACATGGCCTAATCCGCCTCATCTGTTGCGGGATTCTCTATGCTCATCTGCACTGAATCGCCTGCACTCATGTATATGCCCTGAACATTCACATTCACGGCTTTAACGTCATAGCCTGTGTAGCGTTCGAGGTTATCCTTGATTTTCTCTTGCACATCCCATGCCAAATCGGGAATCCTCTGGCCATATTTCACCAGCACATACGCATCAACCGCAACTGTTCCGCGTGAATGCTCGACTGATACGCGTATTCCTCCGCTCTTGCGCCCAATGCTGAATTTTGAGGCCAGGCCGGAAGCTGTTTTGATGTTGGGGATTCCCTGAATAGTTTTGCGGGCAAGCTCGGCTATTACGTCCTCCGAGATGTGTATCATTCCGCCGTTCGCGGATTTCTTATCGTCTGAAGGCGGCATTATTTCTTTGCGCGCTCAAGGTATGCGCCTGTGCGTGTGTCAACAACAACCAACTCTCCCGGCTCAACAAATACAGGCACGGTTACAACAAGCCCGGTCTCAAGCGTTGCAGGTTTTCCGCCTCCCGTAACTGTATCTCCCTTGAACGCTGGCGGTGTGTCAATTACCTTCATGGTTACGCTTTTGGGCAACTCGATTCCCATGACTTTGCTCTCGAAGTATTCTATTTGTATCTCCATGTCATCAACGAGATATTTTGCCGCATCGCCGAGTACTTCAGGTGAGAGCCTCATCTCCTCATACGTTGCCAGATCCATGAATACATAGTCTGCTCCGTCCCTGTAGGAATACTGAGCGGGCTTATCCTCAGATCGGAAGAGCGTCGTGTAGGGAAAGAG
>CALBPU010000114.1 GCA_937899395.1 uncultured Fretibacterium sp. | reverse complement strand
CCCAATCCCCAATCCCCAATCCCCAATCCCCAATAGAATTATCAAATTATCAATTAAATTTTACTTCAAAAAATTAATGAGGCAATTAAAATCCGAAATTGAAATTAATTCCGAAGAACTTGAACATGAAAAGCGTATTATTGAAATGGCACGTCAGGATTATTTAACGGGTTTAGCGACAAGATGGTTTTTACAGGAATATATTGAGACTCATAAAGACGAGGAGAATATAACATGTATATATTTCGATCTCGACAATTTCAAATTCGTCAATGACACTTACGGACATCAGGCGGGCGACAGGGCATTAGCTGCTACGGCGGAAATGATGCAAAGAGATTTCACGAACGGATTTGCTGCTCGAATGGGCGGCGATGAATTTATGGTTGTTTTGATTGGCGAAATATCAGTTAAGGACGTTGAGAAAAAAGTTAATTTGTTCATGAAAAATTTGTTGGACTATTACAAAGGTATTCGAACTATGAAAAAATTATCAGTTAGTGCAGGAATATCACAGAAATTAAAAGGTGAAGAGAAAACTATAGACCAATTAATTCATGAGAGCGATACGGCACTTTATGAGGCGAAAAAAGGCGGACGTAACCAATGTAAAATATATAAATCTTAAATTGAGTTACGAGGAGAGGAGTAAGAATTTTTGCGTTATTTCATAGGAATTGACATCGGAATTTCATCGGAATATCACAACGCGAATATGACATAATAAAGTCTCAACAGTCTTACGCTGAACAGGACATGAAAATTTTGTGGTCAGCAACTTCAGAGACATTAAGAGATTTAATCAATTCTAAAACATAACTTTCAACCTGAAAAAAACTGAAAAACAAGATTGGGCTTGGGAAATTATTGAGGCTCTTGGACTTGACAAAAATATTTTCGTGCCTTGTCATGAATCATCTGAAATTGCCGGCCATGTTTCGGAAATTTGCGAAAATGAAACTGGCTTAAAAAAAGGAGTGCCTGTTGTTTACGGAGGAGGAGACACTTTAGTTCAAGCAGCAGGAAACGGAATGACCGACAGCGGAATTTTGATTTCAAATATCGGAACAGCGAGTCAATTATTATGTCTCTCAAATTTTCCTTTACACGATGAATTTTAACCGCGTAATAGCTTCAGGAGGAGGAGTAAGGAGCGAGGCTTTCAAAAAAATTTTAGCGTCCTCATTAAATTGTGAAGTAATTACAAATAGAGTGAATGAACAGAGCTGTATAGGTGCGGCAATTTTAGCTATGGTTGGAACAAAAACTTATTCAAGTATCAAAGAAGCCTGTGAAAAAATTGTCAGCTTTGATGATGAAGTAACTGAAACGAATTTAGAATGGTCAAAAATTTATGATGAAATGTTTAAGAGGTTCAAAAAAATTTATCCTGCCAACAAAGATAATTTTAATTTTTAATTAAAATGACGCAGGGATTTTTCAAGAAAATTATCTATAATTATTTCATATTTTCAGAAACAAAAATTTTTATTTAGGAGTTGATATTCTTAATGTCTGAACGTTTTGTTTACAGTCTTAAAGACGGAGACGGAAAAAATCGTTTATTACTTGGTGGAAAAGGTGCTAACCTTTGCACAATGGCTCAATCAGGTTTACCTGTTCCCGCAGGTTTCATCTTAACAACCGAAGTATGCCGCAAATACATGAAGGATCCCAAAATTATGGACGAAGTTTGGGACGATGTTAAAAACGCCGTAGCACAGCTCGAAAAAGATACCGGCAAAAAATTTAATGACAGCAAAAACCCATTGCTTGTTTCAGTTCGTTCGGGCGCACCTATTTCAATGCCCGGAATGATGGAAACAATTTTGAATCTCGGACTTAATGACGAAACAGTTAAAGGACTTGCTGAATCATCAGGCAATAAGAGATTTGCATTAGATTCTTACCGCAGATTTATTCAGATGTTCTCAAGCGTTGTCGATGAAGTTAATTTTGATTCGTTTGAAGCAGCTTTGGCTGAAGCAAGAAAAACAGCAGGAGTTGAACAGGATTATCAAATTCCCGCCGAAGTCCTTGAGAAATTATTGATGAAATACAAAGCCATTTACAAAGAATCAACAGGCAATGATTTCCCAACAGATCCTTGGATTCAGTTACGCAGAGCTATTGAAGCGGTCTTCAAGAGCTGGAATATTCCGAGAGCAATTACATACAGAAAGATTAACAAGATCGATGACAATCTCGGAACAGCCGTAAACGTTATCGCAATGATTTTCGGAAATCTCGGTGATGATTGCGGAACGGGCGTTTGCTTCACACGTAATCCTTCAACAGGTGAAAATAAACTTTACGGAGAATTTTTAATTAATGCTCAGGGTGAAGACGTTGTTGCAGGAATTAGAACACCTATGCCGATCGCTGAACTTGAACAGAAAATGCCTGAAATTTACAATGAGCTTTGCAAATTAACAAGCCACCTTGAAAAAACTTATCAGGAAATGCAGGATATCGAATTTACGATTGAGCGAGGAAAATTATTCCTTCTTCAAACCAGAGCAGGAAAGAGAACTGCAAGTGCTGCCGTAAAAGTTGCTGTTGATATGGTGAACGAGGGATTAATCGACACTAAGACAGCCGTAACGAGAGTATCGCCTGACCAAGTAGAGCAATTATTGCATCGTCAGGTTGATAAATCAGCTGCTCAGGACTTTATCGCAAAAGGTCTTCCGGCATCACCAGGAGCAGGTGCGGGAATGTTAGTGTTCTCTGCTGATGAGGCTGAAGAATGGGCACGCCAGAACAAACCTGTTATTCTTGCAAGACCCGAAACAAGCCCCGATGATATTCACGGATTATTCGCTTCAAACGGTGTCGTAACTTCAAGAGGCGGCATGACATCACACGCTGCTGTTGTTGCTCGCGGAATGGGCAAGCCTGCTGTATGCGGTTGCGAAGCTGCTGTTATTGACGTTGACAAAGAGACTTTGACAGTCGGCGACAGAGTATTCAAGAAGGGCGATTGGGTAACTGTTGACGGAACTACGGGCAATTTCTTAGCAGGTGAAGCAAAAATGGTTGACGCTACATTCAGCGATGATTTCAAGAAATTGTTATCATGGGCAGACGAGAACGCAAAATTAATGGTCTGGACAAACGCCGATACCCCTGAAGATGCTAAGAGAGCCAGAGATTTTGGAGCTAAAGGTGTTGGACTTTGCAGAACAGAACATATGTTCATGGGAGTTGACAGGCTTCCTGTAATGCAGAGACTTGTTGTTGCTCTCGGTAATTCTGAAACAGGTAAAGAGGAACGCAAAGATGCTCTTGCAAAATTAAAGGTCATGCAGAAAGAGGACTTCGTAGGAATTTTCAGAGCTATGGACGGACTGCCTGTAATAATTCGTTTGCTTGATCCTCCGTTGCATGAATTTTTACCGAAAGAGCCGAACATTTTAGAGGCATTGAAGACAGCTACACCTGAAGAGGCAAAGAAGCTTAACGAAACTCTCGATAAAGTTCATCAGCTTCATGAAAATAACCCGATGTTAGGTTTCAGAGGTTGCAGACTCGGAATGATTTACCCCGAAATTTACGAGATGCAGATGAGCGCAATTTTCGAGGCAGTCGTTGAACTCACAAAGGAAGGCGTAGTTGTTAAACCTGAAGTAATGATCCCGTTAGTAGGAACAAAACCCGAAATGAAATTCTTCAGAGAAATGGCCGATAGAATTGCTGCTGAAGTAATGAAGGCTTCGGGAGTTGATTTCAAATATCTTGTCGGAACAATGGTTGAAGTACCGAGAGCGGCATTAGTAGCTGACCAATTAGCGGAGTATGCACAATTCTTCTCATGCGGAACTAACGACTTAACACAAACTACACTCGGATATTCAAGAGACGATGCTGAAAACAAATTCTTGTTCCAGTATATCGACAAAGGCGTTTTCAAAGAGAACCCGTTTGCAGAACTTGATCGTGATGGCCCTGGACAGCTTGTAAAAATGGCGGTTGAAAAAGGACGCAGCGTAAATCCGAATATGTCTGTAGGAATTTGCGGTGAGCATGGAGGCAATCCTGCAAGTATAGCTTTCTGTCATTCGGTCGGATTGAATTACGTTAGCTGTTCACCGTTCAGAGTTCCTGTAGCGAGAATTGCGGCGGCACATGCAGCATTGGGAGTTTTGAAATAAAAATTAAGGATTGAAATCTTAACCGTAAAAAAAGAACCCGCAGGTTTTAAGTTTAGCCTACGGGTTTAATTTTATAATGGATTAAAGGGAAATTCTTTTGCGAAAAACTAACGAAGCTCCTAAAACTGCAAGAGCTAAAATTCCGAACCCTCCGTTACAAGTTCCGCTCGGACTTTCAAGAACGTTATCACTTGTTTCTTTCGGTTCTTCTTGGTCATCAGGCTTCTGAGAGTCATCAGGCTGTTGTGGTTCTGGTGCAGATGAGGTTATTATCGTAGAATAACTTCCTCCTGCCTGCATAAGTCCTGCAACATTAATATTGCCGCTTGCAGGGAATGTTTTAATTTCTTTGCCGTAATCATCAACGAGTTTTGCTCCTTCACTTGCTGAAGCATAGAATCCTGAAGCAGAAGCTGTATTCTTGTTTGTCATGTGAACAAAAATTTCCTCTCCGACTTTGAATAAATCCCTGAGCTTTGACCTGTCTATTGCAAACACATAAATCTTTGTTTCCTTAGGAGTAATTAACGGAAGCACGAGTTTTAATGTCTCTTTGCTCGGTACTTCACCTGCTACATCACTTGCGCTTCTTTGTTTTGTGCTGACAATAGTTTCATCATCAACAGGAAGTTCAGCGACTTCATTATTGTCTGACACACCTAAAGTTTCAAGCAAATTCGTAACGACATCTTCGCTTTCGATATTCATATTAGTTTCGTCAGGAGTTGTTGCTTCTTTAGCTATAACAGTTACAGTAATCGTTGCATTAACTGTAGTGTTGCCGTCTGTTGCTGTAATTTGAATACTGCCGTTATTAACTGCTGATGAACCTGCTGTAATCGTGAATGTTGCCGTAGTTCCTGTTGCAGTTGCAGGAGTAATTGTTACGCCGCTGCTTCTTGCTGTCCATGTTACAGTGCCTTTAGGTTCATTTGCTTGGAAAGCTATTGTTGTGCTCTCTTCAGCATTGAGGGTTATATCATTTTCGCCTCTTGTCTGAGTAATGCTGAAAGGTTCTTCAGATACAACATGAATTTTAAGGTTTACTGTGTCAGAATGTTCAAAAGCATCGTTGAACGTAATTTCGCCTTCATAATCCTCAAGAGGTTCTGTAGGTTGAGCAATAAGAGTAATTTTCGTGTCATTAGATTCAACGCTGAAGCCAAATCCTTCATCAATTTCAGGTGAAGCTTCAAAACTTATCGGAGCGGCTTTGTAGGTTCCTGTTAAGTTAAGAGATGTGCTGTTAGAGCCTCCGAGATTTGCTGAAATTTCCGCTTCATCTTCCGAAATTACGAGCTTAGGCACAACAACTTCAATCGTTAATTCGGCTTTAGGTTCATGGCCGTAAGCGTCTGAAAATGCAAGTGTCGTTGAATATGTTTCATCAGCCATTTTTACAGGAGTGATTGAGAGTGTAATATTTCCGCTGTCTAAAGCAGTCGGATATTCAACAGATACTTCAACATTCTCGGAAATATCGTCCGTAAATTTATGACCTGTAATCGTTGTACCGCTGAAATTAAATGTCTCAGTCGTAGTTTGACCGTAAATTGCGGTGATTGTTCCGGGAAGATTTGAAAGCGTCAATTCAGGAACATTAACTTCACCTTTGATTGTAAACGTCGCTGAATTTCCTGCTTCGTCTTCGGCTTCGATATTGAACGAATAACTGCCGCTTGCACCGTCATCAGCTTCGATTGTAAATGTTACTGAATTTCCTGTTGTTGACGACGGCGTTACTTTCAACCATTCAGGAACATTTTCTATTGTCCAATTTACTTCTCCGAAAGCATTATTAACAGTTAATGTTATATTCGATGATTGACCTGCTGTAACGTTTAAGTCCGCAACATCAATATCTGATGTGATTCCAATTTCACCTGCTGATGTAGAAGCTAATTCTAAATCAACCGTGCTTGAATTTCCGAAAGCATCAACAAACATAACAGTTCCGTCATACGTAAGTTCTGGCCATGAAGGCTTTATGCTGAAAGTTATTGATGAGTCATCAGAAGTTAAAGCAAAATTAAATCGTTCATCAGGTTCATCACCTGAAAATTCATAGCTTACAGGTGTAATAGGAGCTTCATATTCCGAATTTTCATCAGCAAGCAAAGCAATCGTCTTTGAAGTTCCGCTGCTTCCGGCTACAGCACTGAGATTAACGCTCTCCTCACTAAGTATTAAAGAAGGAACAATAATTTTTACCAGCAAAGGGAAATATACAACCTGATTTTTTGCGTCAGTTACTGCAAGGATAACCTCGTAAAAATCATCTGTTTTAATATCTGCCTCTGTATTTATTTCGGAAGTTATTGGAGCCATTGTTACGATCATATTTCCGGCATTTGCGTCAGCTGATGAAGTCTCCCATTTCACATCAAAACTGACATAGCTGCCTATATCACTGTCGCTTTCCTCTGCTAAATCCCACAAAACAGGCGCAACCGTATCAAACGAAACTTTAATATCCTTTGAAAATCGAGCGTCGAGACTAACAATCGGCTCATATTCACCGAATTTTATCGTTGGAATTGGATCTACAGTAATGTTAATCGTAAATGTAACTTGTTGTCCTGCTTCATCTTCAGCGATTACTTCAAACGAATAGTCGCCAAAATCTCCCTCAAAATCTTCGTCGATATTAACATTAAGAGTTGTTGAAGGTCCTGTCTCAGGTAACAATTCCGCATTAATTCCTGAAGGTAAACCGTCTTCAACTGTCCATGAAACATTGCCGAAATAATCTCCGACTTCCAAATTTATTGCCTTAGTTCCTTCTCCCGGGTATGTCGTAAATGATGAAGAAGTTCCCGAAGGTGTTGACATATTTTTGATGACTTTTAAGTTTACGCTGTCTGTATAACCGTTTTCATCATAAAAAGTTAAAACTCCTTCGTATGCTGTAGGCTCACTTGGGTCAACTCTCACGTTGATAATTCTTTCCTCGTCAATCTCATCACCCCATAAAACTTCCAGGTATAAATTTGCGGGTGCTTCAGGTTTTGCTGTGTAGCGAACAGGAAGAACATCGTTTAACAAATGTAAAATTCCCGGATCTTCTTCTAAGTCTCCTATACCTGATGAAGGAATTTTAATGTCTGTTCCTCTTTCCTTAATCAAAATTGCTTCAATAGGTTCGATGTTAAGAGTTACTTCAGCAGGGTCATTATCGGCATCATAAAATGTAATTTTGCCGTTATAAGTTGTAGCTTCACTTGTCGGAGATACTTCGAGAGTTATTGAAGTGTCATCTGAAATAACCATCAAATTAAAATTATCAGGAATTTCAGGTGAGGTTTCATAACGTACAGGTCTTTCAGAGGTTAAAAGGTTAAGAGTTTGCGATGTAGCATGTTCGATAGCTGCGTTCCATGTAACTACATCAGGAGATACAGCGATTGATTCGGCGATTGAGAATTTGAAATCAATGTCTGCTGATTTTTCGTTGTCATCATAGACTATTAATTTTGCAGCAACATCTCCTGACAATGCGACAGGCTTCACGATTATGTTTAACGTGCCTGAGGTTCCTGTAGGTTTGTTCCAGCTCACTATCTTCATCTTGTCGGTATCGAATGCAACATCAACAGGCTTAACTGTTTTGTACGATATTGACAGTGTTGTTGTCGTTCCGTATTTCATGGAAATATCTGTTTTTGACGGCTTAGTGAGAGATATTGAAGGAGCCGTATATTTTACAGGCCAGCCGACTAATACCATGTTGTCATAAGTAGATGTATCGTCAGGATATGCAGGTACAAGCACCATAGCTTCACGGTCGCCTCTTGGTAACGGTGAATTATATTTAATTTCAAATTGTCTCGGATCTCCGCTTCTACGTTTTGTTATTGAGAATGAGAGCCAAGAAGGAATACTGATTAAAGACGTATCTTCTTCAAATATAACGTTGTCGTATTCTTCTCCTTCATCATCTTCGTATGTAGTACTGGTTACAGTTACATCGTATTTTGATGACATTGTGTTAAGGTCAACTCCGCTTTCAGGAGCTATTGTTACAAGATCTGAAAATGTTCCAACGGTGTAAGGATTGCTGTCAACTGTTACAGATATAGAAGCATCTGTAAAAACATCGCCGCTGATAGTAGCAGGCCATTCTTCTTCTCCTTCATAATCATCAGGTTCAGATTCAGGGTTTTCAATATCTCCTGATACGTGAGCTACAACGCTGTAACCGTGATCATAATTATCGGAAGCAGGAAGCACGCCTTCAAGCACAAGAATTTTACTGTCTCTTGCATCTGTTTTCCATTTAAGCCAAGTATCGCTTTCATTTTCCATTGTTACTTCCCAGACAACATCGCCTGCTTCGCCTTCTCCGTCAAGGGTTGCAACGAATCTCGTTCTGTAATTGTAACCTTCAGTATCTGCTAAAGCTAAACTCTCGTATTCATCTTCGTATAATTCTTCAATACTGAGAGCAAAAACTGAAGCCGCTGAGAAAATTACAACTAATAACGAAAGCAAAAAAATTCGTAAATTTTTTCTCAAAATTCTTTCCTCCTACTAAATAATAAAATTAGAATTTCCAAAAATAAAATCGGCGCGATTTACAAAAAGTTTAGAACACCCCCTTCATTAATTATTAACGCCGTTAAAATTATACACGCTTAAAGAATGAAACAAAATTTTTTCCCACTTGCAAAATTTCCTCATTCAAATAAAAATATTACCTGAAAAATTTTAATGTAAAGATTTGAGATGAAAATGCCAAAATTAAATTTGCTGAAAAAAATTCATAAGCCGGGTGCTTATATAAAATATGTACGAAAAGATTACGGCATGAAATTTTATTTGCCTGAAAATCTTAACGAGAATGAATTGTTACAACGTTTAGCGAGGATTCCTCCTGACGCTTATAAACTTCCTGAAGGTCAGGGGATTATTTTGGATTTTATGGAACGTGAATGTTCAAGGCGGCTTGTAATTCACATGCTGAACAGTATCGTTTGGGAAAAAAATATAAAAGTTCTTGCGTGGCTGTCGAAAAATGAAAACACTGTAAAACTTTTTCAGGCGGCAGGACTTAATACTCGTGAACCTGAAAAAATTAATGAACCGTTACAAAATCAAATTCCCGAAATCCAACCTCCTAAACATAAAAACATATCCGCTTTGAAAGTCGTATATAATTCAATGCGTTCGGGACAACGTGTCGAAACTGACGGCGATGTTGTAGTATGGGGACATCTTAATCCCGGAGCTGAAGTTGTTGCAGGCGGAAGCGTTATGGTAGCAGGAAAACTTTTGGGAGTTGTTCACGCAGGAGCTTACGGGCGCAATGACGTTTTCATTTGGGCGGAGTGTTTTGAGACACCTCAGGTTAGAATAGGCAACAAACTTTGTTATGCTGATGAAAAATCAACATCATCATGGCGTAAAAATGTTCTTATAACTTTGGAAGACGGAACACCGGTTATAAGGGAAAATAAATTTATTTTGCACGATAAAAAATGACAGGAGGATTTTTGTTTTAATATGGCAGCACGTGTAATAGTAACGACTTCGGGCAAGGGCGGAGTCGGTAAAACAACATCTACAGCAAATATTGCGGCGGCTCTTGCTAGGTTTGGGAAAAAAGTTGTGGCGGTTGATGCTGATGTAGGATTGCGAAACCTTGACGTTATTATGGGTCTTGAAAACAGAGTCGTATATAACTTCATTGATGTTATCGAAAAAGTTTGCAAGATGAATCAGGCTCTCGTAAAAGATAAAAGAGTTCCGGGATTATATTTGCTTCCTGCTGCTCAGACTCGTACGAAAGACGCAGTTAATCCCGAACAAATGATCGCTCTTTGTGAAGAATTAAAACCTGATTTTGATTTTGTATTGCTTGATTGTCCAGCAGGAATTGAAGGCGGTTTCAAGAATGCTGCGGCAGGAGCTGATGAAGCACTCGTTGTAACTACTCCTGAAATTCCTTCAGTAAGAGATGCTGACAGAATAATCGGAATGCTTGAATCAATGGGAAAATCTCCTATTCGTTTAATCATTAACAGGTTACGCCCTAACATGGTTCAAGACGGGGACATGCTCGCAAAAGATGATATTCTTGATGTTTTGTCGATTGATTTAATCGGAGTAGTTCCTGAAGATGAAAATGTCATTCGTTCAACAAACAGCGGAGAACCTATGACAATGAGCCTTGATTCACCTGCTGCTCAGGCATATTTGAACATAGCCGAGAGATTATTGGGACGTGATGTTCCGTTAATGGATTTAGAGAGTTACGCGACACGCGGATTAATCAGCAAAATCAAGAAATTTTTCTCACGAAGAAGTAACAAAAGGTAAGGGGGCATAAAATTAATGGATTTCCTCAAAAGAATTTTCGGAAGCGGCAACGAAGGCACAAGAAAAATAGCCAGCGACCGTTTGAAAATAGTGTTAATTCATGACAGAACAGATATATCCCCTGAATTGCTTAACAGTCTGAGAGATGAAATTGTTCAAGTGTTGACTAAGTACATGGAAATCGACACGAAAAAAATCGAGATAGATTTAGATCATGATGAACATGAAGTCGCACTTGTAGCTAATATTCCCGTATTAAGAATTAAGCGCGGAAAAATAGACGTAACGAAAGATTAAAAATTAACTCATGAAATTTTGGGATTCGTTAAAAGAGGATCTGTCTATGGCGGACAGGCTTATGTTTGTTTGTGCTTTAACGTTAGCATTATGGGGGGTATTTTGTATTTACAGTGCAGCGGCAGGGACATCTGGACGAGGGCTTGATTTTGCATTGAAGCAAATTGCTTGGTTAAGTTTCAGCGTTTTCGCGATGTTGTTTATCATGATAATCGGACATCATAAAATGCTTGAAGGGGCATATCCGTTATATTTCCTGACACTTTTGTTATTACTTTTGACGGATTTATTAGCGCCTAAGGTCAACGGAGCTCAAAGCTGGCTAGGAGTAGGGGGCATTCGTTTTCAACCGTCGGAATTTGCGAAGATAACGATAATTTTAACGATGTCGAAATTTTTGAGCCGTTATCCTCCGTTCGAGTTCAAAACTTTCATGGCCGGATTAGGAGTAATAATGCTTCCTGTAATATTGGTAGTAATTCAGCCTGATGCAGGAAGCGCGCTAGTATATCTTGTAATTTCGTTCGGAATGTTGTTAGCTGCGGGAACACCCTTCAAATTTTTAGGAGGTCTTATCGGTTTAGGGCTTTCAGCGATACCGTTGATGATAATTTTCGTGCTGAAAGAATATCAGAAGAACAGAATTTTGGTATTTCTGGATCCTATGAGAGACCCGTTAGGAGCTGGCTATAATGTAATTCAATCGAGAATAGCTGTAGGTTCGGGAGGATTTACAGGAAAAGGATTTATGTTAGGGACACAAAGCAAGCTGAAATTTTTGCCTGAACCTCACACTGATTTTATATTCAGCGTATTTTCGGAGGAGTTCGGATTTGTCGGAAATCTGATATTAATTTTGTTATTCACTCTTTTACTGTACAGAATAATTTTAGCAGGCATTCGGAGCAGAGACAGACGGAGCAAAATTTTAGTGTCAGGTGTAGCATCATGGTTATGGTTTCAGATGTTTGAAAGTATGGGAATGAGTATCGGATTAACTCCTGTAACAGGTTTGCCTTTACCGTTTTTGAGTTACGGAGGAAGTTCATTACTTGCAACTTTCATAGCGTTAGGGCTTGTAGCGAGTGTATATATTGATGGAGGGAATAATAAACGTGGATTTTGAGTTTCAAATTATCTAAAATTTGAGGCTTAATTGAGCATGATTATCATTTTCTTTTAAGGCGTCAATATCTCCTTGGGACATTATGTCAATTTTACTGTCGGGGATTTCAAGTCCCCAATTGTCCCAACCCTTAAAATTTTTTCGTGCAAAAAGCTCAATCTTCCTTTGTGATGGAAACATTCGCGTTATTCCATCTATAATTTGTTCTGGCTTTTCACTGTGTTCACCACGACGAATTGATAAAAGTTGACGGACATTTCTTGCCCCGCGTGGAGAAGGAAAACGTCCTCTTTTGAAAGCAAGTACAAATTCTGTTTGTGATAGGGTATAGCGTCCCGGATTATGAACTTGCTTATCCCAAACAAACGCAACCGTTTTATATTCAAATCCCCAAGCATTACCCAGCTCAATAGAATTTGCAAATTGAGGTCCCGTAGTCCACATAAATAAAATACAATCATCTGCTGCAATAGAATTAACATTTAATTCTTTCAATTCTTTTAATGTCAACGTAGGATACTTAAAATCGGCTGCACTTATAAAAATATTACGTTCAAACCCAACGTTCAAAGTTTTAATGCTTGATTTATCGTATTGCATTTTCCCGCCATAATCCCAAGGCGGATCAGCGTATATAATATCATATTTAGCGTTAGGTAAAGCAGGATAAATTTCCTGAAGCGGATTTATTTTTTTCCTGAGTTTTGCTTCAGGATTGTATTTTGAATATCCGCTGATATTATCAATTTTTTCTGTATTCATAGTAATATCCTGTTAATGTTCATATTAATTTATTGTTACTCATAATCCGTTGACTTAAATACTGCTAATTTTATCATACTGAAATAGGTGATGCAATAATGATTATTAAAAAATTTGGTGAACGTGTTAAAAAATTGCGCTTACAGAAGAATATGAGCCAAGAAAAATTTGCGCTTCAAATTTCTATGGACAGGACATATCTTGCTTCAGTTGAGAGCGGGAAAAGAAATATTTCTCTTGAAAATATCAGTAAAATAGCAAATGGATTTGGCATCACACTTGAAGAACTTTTCAAGGGAATTTGAAATGAGAGAGTATTATGGCTACACAAGAATTACGAAAGAGAACAAATTGGCAAACAATAAGCGGAGCTAAGGCGCTAAAAGTTGAGAAACTTTTTCAAGTATCTTTACAAACGGCGCTTGATGCTATTTATCCAAAAAAATTTCGAGTGGACAGACACCCTAAAGAATTTAGCGATATTTATTCGACATATCCGTTACCGCAAGAAGTGTCGGATAAAATTTACAATATTGACGTAAATGAAAGAAAAGCAAATGGTAAACTTAAATATAAATGGGGTATATCAATGGATTTCGCAATAAGAAATATGATCAACGGAAAAAATTTATTTGGCGAAATTAAACGACAGGACGGTTGGGTTGAAAATACAGATATGAAAGCAGGACGTGGAAATGCTCACGAAAGAAGCTGTAAATATTTCACACCCGGCTTAATGAAGGTTATCCGTGAAAAAAGCGGACTATCAGACGAAATACTCCCGTTTTGGCTCATTATTGTCGGAGATATTACGAGAGATCCCAGACGTAACCGTGAAATTGCGTATTGGTTTCAAGAATATACAAAAAACTATTATATGTGGCGTGATACAAATGATATTGGCGACATGCTTGATTTTTTTGAAAACAATTTGTTGCCGTATCTGCTTTGATGTCTGAATTTAGGAGAAATTATTATGTACTCTTTTGAAGAATTTAATACGCCTGAATGGAAATTATTTTCGCAGGTTTCGAGACCTTCCCGTTATTGCGGAAGTGAATGGAGGCCGCAT
Source organism: uncultured Fretibacterium sp. (assembly GCA_937899395.1). Classification (GTDB taxonomy): domain Bacteria; phylum Synergistota; class Synergistia; order Synergistales; family Aminobacteriaceae; genus JAFUXM01. Next base: position 18,072 of record CALBPU010000114.1, on the reverse strand, counting down.
AAAAAAATATCTTGGGACGAAGCATCGCTAAAAATTTGTCTTGCATTTCCTGATGTTTATGAAACTGGAATGAGTTATTACGGATTTCAAATTATTGAGAGCTTCATTTATTCCATGCAAAAAAATTATCTCGCTGACCGTGCATATTGTGTATGGCCTGACATGGAAAAATTAATGCTTGAAAACAAAATCCCTTTAATTTCGACTGAACATAAAAAGCCCGTTAAAGATTTTGATGTAATAGCGTTCACGTTACCTCATGAGACAAGCTACACTAACATTCTTTCGATGATAAATTTATCAGGATTGCCCTTAAAAAATTCTGATCGTGATAAAAATGATTATCCTTTGATTCTTGCAGGAGGTTACGGAGCATATACTCCTGAAATTTTGAGCGAATTTATAGATGTCTTTTGTGTCGGAGAAGCTGAAGCGTTATTACCGTCATTATTGCCTTTAATCGAAAATACTAAAGGACTTCCACGAACTGAAAGATTAAAGGAAATTTCAAAGTTGCCGGGATTTTATGTGCCTTTATATTTTGACGGAGGAATAATTGAACGTCAGATTACCGAAAAATTTTCGACGTTAAACTCAATGATAGTTCCGAGTATAAATATCGTTCATGATAGAGCGGCTGTTGAATTATTCAGAGGTTGCGGAAGGAGTTGCAGATTTTGTCAGGCAGGAATGGTTAATCGTCCTGTACGCGAAAGACCTTTAGACGAGGTTAAAAATTCGATTTTGAATATTATAAATTCAACAGGTTGGGAAGAAGCAGGGTTATTATCGTTAGCATCGTGCGATTATTCAGGTATAGAGGATTTAATAGACGGGCTATCAGAAACTTTGAACGAACGACGAGCGAAATTAAGCCTTCCGAGTTTGAGAATGGACGGATTTTCAATAGGATTAGCGGAAAAATTGGAGGGTTTACGCTCAAAGCATGGAGGAATAACGTTTGCTCCCGAAGCAGGCACACAAAGATTACGTGATGTCATTAACAAGGGCATTAACGAAGAAACAATTATAAAATCTCTCAACGAAATTTTTTCACGAGGCTGGGAAAGGGTTAAATTATATTTCATGATGGGATTGCCGACTGAAACTGAAGAAGATTTGAGAGCAATAACCGAAATTTCGCAGCGTGCGTTAAAGTTGGGGCGTTCACTCGGAAGAAGAAGAGCGAGTGTCAGTGTAAGTGTTTCAGGATTTGTACCTAAGGCTCACACACCTTTTCAATGGGAACGTCAAAATTCGATTTCAGAGCTTCAGGAGAAAGGACGTTACATAAAGTCATTAAATCATGATCGTTCATTAACGATTAATTACCATGAACCTGAACAAACATTCTTAGAAGGGGTTTTATCCAGAGGCGACAAAAAAATCTGCAAAGTAATTTTAAGGGCATGGGAAACTGGAGCAAAATTTGATAATTGGACGGAGTATTTTAATTTGCAAAGATGGCTTGAAGCGTTTGAATATTGCGGATTAGATCCCAATGATTACACGCGTGAACGAAATGAAAGTGAAAAATTGTCATGGGATTTTATAAATGTCGGATTGAATAAAGAATTTCTTTTACGTGAGAGGCATAAGGCCTATAAAGGTGAATTAACGTCAGATTGTAAATCAGGCTGCGGAGCTTGTGGTTTGAATTGCAAAAAATAATTTTAATATATTCCCTTCGCAATATTTATTTAATTTTCATAAGCGAAGGGGTTTGTTTATTTAGATTTTTTTGTCAAGATACTCAAGTAATAATGGGCTTAAAACTTTTATATAAGTACCTTTCATTCCCAAACTTCGGCTCTCAATCAATCCTGCGCTCTCAAGTTTCCTCAAAGCATTAACTATAACGCTCCTCGTAACTCCTACTCGATCAGCTACCTTTGAAGCAATCGCTACTCCTTCGTAACCGTCAATTTCAGCGATTATGTGTTTCATACTTTCAAGTTCGGAGTACGATAACGCCCTTATCGCCATTTGAACACTTAAACGATTTCGGGCTGTCTCCTCCAAAACTTTTGCGCGCTCATTCAAAATTTGAATCCCTGCCAAAACTCCCAGATATTCCGCCAATAAAACATCTTCAACTAAGAACGGCGCATGAAACCTCACTAACATAATCGTCCCAAGTCTTTCGGCATTTGCTCCGATAATAGGGACATACATTAAATGTTTCTCAGGTTTTTCTTCCTCATTTGAATAAGCATCGTCAAATAAAAATGCGTCCTCGTCATGAATTTCAGAATCCCTGCACCTGTTCATTCTTGTAACAAATTCTTCAGGCATAACTCCGTCTTTGAAGCTGTCTGATAAGGCCTTCGATTTATATTCAGGCAGCCATGAATATCCTAACAATTTTCCCGTCTTGCTCACTACATAAACATTTGCCGTTGAAAATTCTGATAACATTTCGGATAAATGAAAATAATCAAGAGGTTCACCCTCACGCTTAGATTGAAAAGCACGTCCTACACGTCTGGTTTTTCTAAGAAGTTCATTAAGAGCTTTATTAGTATCCGAACGAGATGAAATTTCAGCCATAAATAAATTATCTCCCTTCTACAATAAATATCGTCTTATGTCTCTGTTCTCAACAAGACCGCTTAATTTTTCCTTAACCATTTCAGCTGTAATTTCGATTTTTTCGTCATCAATATCTGAAACGTTAAAGCTGATTTCCTCAAGCAACTGTTCCATCATAGTATGAAGTCTCCTTGCTCCTATGTCTTCCATTTCGGAGTTCATTTTGTGAGCAAGTCTCGCAATTTCTCCCGCTGATTCGTCAGTGAATGAAAGTTCGGTGCCTTCAGTTGAAATTAAAGCCTCATATTGACGGATTAAACTGTTTTCGGGTTCGGTTAAAATTCTCTTCAGATTTTCAATCGTTAAAGGTTCAAGCTCAACACGAATAGGAAATCTTCCTTGAAGTTCGGGAATTAAGTCCGACGGTTTAACACCGCTGAAAGCACCTGCGGCAATAAACAAAATGTGATCCGTTTTTACGGGACCGTAACGGGTTTGAACCACCGAGCCTTCAACAATCGGCAATAAATCCCTTTGAACACCTTCCCTGCTTACGTCAGGACCATGAGAACTTCCGCCCTTAACAACTACTTTGTCAATTTCATCAAGGAAAACTATTCCGTCCTCTTGAGCCATTTCGAGAGCTTGTTTAGCCATTGCGTCAGTGTCGATTAATTTTTCGGCTTCTTCCTGCTGCAAAATCCTCATAGCCTCCTTAACGGTCATGTGTCGTTTTTTCGTTTTCTTGGGCATAATTCCACCTAACATTTCAGTGATATTTATTCCCATAACATCCATTCCGGGAGAACCGAAAATCGGTACGGCCGTCATGCTGTCATTAACTTCAATCTCAACGTCTTTTTCATCAAGCCTGCCTTCTTTGAGCATCTTTTGAAATCTCGTTCGAGTTCTGTTATATTTCGCAGTTTCTTCGGGAGTTTCTGAAGGTTCTTCGGATTTTGTTTCATTTTCATCGGCCTTATCAGTTAATACTTTCATGAAATCGGGCATTGAAAATTTTTTCTCACGTCTGGGCAGTAAAGCATCAAGCAATCTTTCCTCTGCTCTTTCAAGTGCAGGCGTTTGAACTTCCTCAATCATTTTTTTTCGCACCATTGAGACCGCAAATTCCGTTAAATCTCTGATGATAGATTCAACATCACGTCCGACATATCCGATCTCCGTAAATTTTGTAGCTTCTACTTTAACGAACGGAGCATTTGATAACGTAGCAAGCCTTCGAGCTATTTCGGTCTTTCCTACACCTGTAGGCCCTACCATGAGAATATTTTTAGGCATAATCTCATGAGCGATTTCAGGAGGTAAAGCACGTCGCCTTATTCTGTTTCTTAAAGCAATAGCTACGGCTCGTTTAGCTTTATCCTGACCGACTATATAACGGTTCAAATGTTCGATAATTTTTGACGGCGTTAAATCCGAAGTAATTTTGCTGTTTGGTTTTGTCATTTATTTTTCTCCTAAAGTTTCAACGATAATATTATTATTCGTGTATATACAAATTTCTGAGGCCAATTCGATTGAACGTCTGGCAATTTTTTCAGCTTGCCAATCAGTAGCTTCACACAAAGCACGACCTGCTGCAAGAGCATAGCCCGATCCTGAACCTATTGAAGCAACATCGCCTTCAGGTTCAAGAACATCGCCTGCACCGCTTAATAACAAAGTCATTTCGGTATTAGCGGCTAACATCATTGCTTCAAGTCTTCTAAGTGCTTTATCAAGTCTCCATTCACGAACGAGTTTCACGGCACCTTTCATTAAATCGCCCTTCTCCTGTTCGAGACAGTCCTCAAATTTTTCAAGTAATGTCATAGCATCGGCAGTCGAACCTGCAAAGCCCGTTAAAATTTTTCCGCCCAATAAAGTTCTTACTTTTCTTGCACCGGATTTAATAACCTGACTTCCTAAAGTTACCTGACCGTCTCCGGCCATTGCAACATGCGAACCTCTTCTCACGCATATTATTGTAGTTCCGTTAAACAGAATTTTTCATTCCTTTCATGCTTAATATGTTAATATCTAGTGCAATATTATCGCATTTGTTTTTATTTTTGGAATAATTTTGTTAAATGAAAAAAATTTTAATGAAAGGCGCGCAACTTTATGATTAATAACAAATCCGAATGTAATTGACTAAACAATTAATACCGATCTTAACATGCGATGATCTTGAAAAAGTTAAACATGAAATAAAAAATTATCTTTACTTAACGGCTTGACAGAATTAATTTTGCCCTGTAAAATTTCTCCTTGTTGAGGCCGGTGTAGCTCAGTCGGTAGAGCAGCTGACTTGTAATCAGCAGGTCGGAGGTTCGAATCCCCTTGCCGGCTCCAGTAAGTTCGTGATGTGGTGGAATGGCCGAGTGGTCAATGGCAACAGACTGTAAATCTGTCGGCGAGAGCCTACCATGGTTCAAATCCATGTTCCACCACCAAAGCCGATTTAGCTCAGCCGGCAGAGCACATCCATGGTAAGGATGGGGTCTTCGGTTCAAATCCGAAAATCGGCTCCATTTTATGAATTAATCTATGAAGTATATAATTTCAGTTTTTAATTATTATAGTAGTTTGAATTATAAGTTTTTAATTTAGTAGTAAAGCCTCGCCGTATATTTTTTGGGGGGGGGTATTTTTATAGTTACAGTGTATATTTTTGTACGATCGCATTGAAAATTTAGTTTGTTTTATTAGTTTGTTTTAGTTGTGTAGTTACATGTAAAATTTGAAAATTTAGATTTAATCAAAATTTAGCTATTGAAATTTCCCCGAAAAAGGGAGTGAATGGATCGTGTATAGACGTAACATACAGGGGTGGTCAAAGCATATTGATTTTTTTATCGTAGACGAGATAGCTCTTCAGCTTGCGTTATTTTTGTCGTTGATGCTGATACAACACAAAGCATCATATGCTGTTCCTCAGTATAGAGGATTAGCTATTGTTTACGCTTTAGTTGATTTTGTTTTAATGGTCATGTTCGATACAATGCATAAAGTTCTAAAACGTAATTGGTTTGATGAACTGTTGCAAACTCTCGAACAGTGTATGCTTGTTTTTGCTTTGAGTACCGCTTATATTTTTGCTTGGCAAGCAAGTGCAGCCTATTCACGTCAAGTTCTTTTCTTAACTCTTACCTTTCATGCTATTATCGGATATGTAACGAGAATTTTTTGGAAACATATTATAAACAGGTACAAAATTTTCAACGGCCAAAAAGGTACTATGCTTGTTGTACTTCACACAGCAACCGCCGAAGAAACTATGAAGAGGCTTCTCGATAATTCATCAGGAGGATATAAAATTATCGGAGCTATCCTTAATGAACATTCCGAAAAAAAAGATATTCAAGGCATTCCAATAGTAGCTGAGCTTGAAAACGCTTCAGATTACATCGTAAAAGAATGGGTTGACGCTGTTTATATCGACAGTGCACCGACTGATACGAGAGTGAGAAAACTTATGATGAACTGTAATATTATGGGAATTACTGTTCATTATCACGTCATTGCAATCGGCAAGGAAGGAAGCAAAAGTTTCATCGAAAAAATCGCAGGAACAACCGTTCTAACATCAACGATAAATTATGCAACACCTGCTCAAAGCTGGATAAAAAGATTTATTGACATTATAGGCGGATTAATCGGAAGCACCATAGCATTAGGCATAATCATCTGGGCAGCTCCGAAAATCAAAAAAGTTTCACCGGGCCCAATTCTTTATACTCAAGAGAGAATCGGACGCAACGGAAAAAGATTTAAGATGTATAAAATCCGTTCTATGTATATGAATGCTGACGAGCGAAAAAATGAACTCATGAAACAAAATCGCATTAAAGATTCAATGATGTTTAAGTTGGATTGGGATCCTAGAATTATAGGCAATGAAATTTTACCCGATGGCACAAAACAAACAGGAATTGGGGAGTACATCAGAAAAAAAAGCCTAGATGAATTTCCCCAATTTTTTAATGTCTTGTTATCTCAAATGAGTATAGTAGGAACAAGACCTCCAACTGTTGACGAATGGGAAAAATATAAATTTCATCATAGGGCACGCATGGCATGTAAACCGGGCATTACGGGTTTATGGCAAGTTAGCGGACGTTCGGAAATCACGAACTTTGAAGAGGTCGTTAAACTTGATACCCAATATATTACGGACTGGAGCATCGGTCTTGACATTAAAATTTTATTCAAAACTATAATTGTAGTGTTAAAAGGTAAGGGGGCAATGTGATACATCTTGACTGCACATTCAAATGACGAAAAAAGTCGAGTAAAATTTTGGACTGTTATTTTTTTCTTGTTATTTGTGGTTTTTATTGCTTATGGATCGACGATTTTGACAAAATCATACACAACCGGATTAACAAAGGGTAGTATTTGGGAAATGACACTTAATACTGGTGACATCGTCGGTACGGTAGTCCCTAAGCAAACTATTTCATTTGCTCCAACTGTAACAAATAGAAGCACAGAACCTATGATGCTTATCATGAAAATTTATATCCCAACTTATGGAAACAATAATAAAGCTGCTTACACTTTCACACCTAATACTGATTACTGGACACAATACGAAGAAGATGAACTTGAAGGAAATTATATTGTAAGCCGATGGGGGTATTCATATTTTGATTTTGCAAATAAAACAAACGTTCCACAATATTTAGATGTGGATGAAACATCTGAACCGCTCATGAAATCCTTTACTATGGTCGACATGTCAATATCAGATTTTAAATGTATGCAGGACGTGAATATTGAAGTTAAAGCCTGGCTCTTGCATGACGTATTTGAAGATTTTTATATTTTATGGAATGAGGTAGGAGACTGAAGCGTTTCACGAAAAAATTTAATTTCGCCATTTTTTTTTTGCCATTTTCCCAGCTTTATCTGAAGGCTATTGCATTTTATCAAAAACTTATGTAACGTCTTTAACTAAGGCAACATTTTCAAGCGGTGATTATGGAATTTTTGACGATGACGAAAATTATGATGACGAATTTGAAACAGAGAGCGATGACCAAGAATTTAACGATGAAGAAATTTTAAGCGATGACAAAGCACCTGAAACAGGAAATAATGACTTTGTTATATTTTTCACGAAACATTTGCCTTTTGGTTCAGTTAGTTTGGATTATAGGGCAAATATTGCTACATCTTCCGAAGATTTTTCATTTTCAATTATCGATGGGGGTTTACCTGAAGGCCTTTCGCTCGATGTATCAGGAGAAATTAAAGGGACGCCGACAAATGAAGGCGAATTTTATTTCACTGTATCAACTCAATATGATGATATAAATGACTTTGAATTAATTATTTATCCTGAAGGAGTTATTTTTCCTCCCGAAATAATTTCAACTAAAATTCCTGATGCTAGCGTCGGAAGTTTTTATAGGGCTTTAATCGAGGCTGAAGGGACTGCAGCTTTAACGTGGAGTGCAGATTCTTTACCTGACGAACTTTCAATTAATCCTGATATAGGAATTATTAGCGGCGTTCCGATTAAAGAAGGTTTATATGATGTAAAAATTACTGCGGAAAATATTTTAAGCTCCGACACAAAATTATTCAATATGAAAATTAATGGCTCAAATAATGAAAGTCAAGATGAAATTTTTAACGCAAACTACGCTCAAAATCAGCAACAAAATAATACTCTGGGGGGTGGGTGTAACACCGATTCAAATTTTTTCATGCTATTTTTCCTCATGCGATCATTGCTGAAAGTTTATCAAATATTGTCTCCTCGTTTACAAATGTTGTGTTCAGACATACTCGGCAAGTCTCGTCATCGTTTTTAAGTTCAAGAATTAATTTCGCATTTCCTTTACAGCCGTGTATACCCTGTATAAGTCCTTTATAATCAAATTTATCAAGCTGCGTTGTATTAATTGGTACCCGAACATATTTTTGAAGCGTATCATTAAGTTCGTTAATATCGTCTGGAGTTATCAGCCTGTCCAAAATCAAATTTCCTTTATCTCCGATTTTTCCCTCAACAATGCAGGCCATACCCTTTTTGATTTGCCCTTGAAATTCCTGCCATGCCTTCGGAAAAATTACAACCTCAATATTATTTTCAGCGTCCTCAATCTGAAACACACACATTGATTTATTATCCTTCTTAGTCGTCTTTACGGTCATTGAAGTTATAACTCCTCCGAAACACGGCTTAATTTTTTCGCTCTCCCAATCATCTAAATCACCTATTGAACAATTTACATATGGCTCAAATTTCGATTGATATGTCTCATAAGGATGTCCCGAAATATAAAGCCCCGTAACTTCCTTCTCATAATTTAATTTTTCATGTTCTTCATATTCGTTTACTTCCGGCATATCGGGTTCATTAATAACAATTTCTTCAGTGTCAAAAAATCCTAACTGCCTGTCATCTTTTTTCGGAGTTATATTTTGAATTGCTTTCAAGAATGATGGAACGGCATTAATTAATCTTGCTCTGTTTGGCAAAAGCTCATCGAACGCTCCCGCCTTGATTAAATTTTCAAACACCGATTTATTCATCAGGCTCATATCAACACGCTTAACAAAATCCCAAAACGATTCAAATTTTCCCTTCTTACGTTCTTGAACAATCATTTCAACGGTATTATGTCCGACTCTTGAGACAGCTCCTAATCCGAAACGAATTACTTCTCCGACTGCCGTAAAACTTTCCATTGAAGTATTTATATCAGGCGGCAAAACTTTTACACCGCTCTGTCGAACTTCACTGACATAACGCCCTAAGACTTCCTTTTTCGCTTTCATTTGGCTTGAAAGATATGATGCCATAAATTCAGTCTTGTAATTCGCTTTGAGCCACGCCGTATCGTACGAAATTAAAGCATAAGCAGCACTGTGTGATTTGTTGAAACCGTAACCGGCAAATTTTTCGATGATGTCAAAAATATTTGAAGCTGTTTTTTCGTCGATATTATTTTTCAATGCGCCTTCAACAAATTTTGCTCGTTGTTCCTGCATAACCTCAACTTTCTTTTTTCCCATTGCACGCCTTAACAAGTCCGCTTCTCCAAGTGTATATCCAGCCAAAACCGAAGCGCATTGCATAACCTGTTCCTGATACAAAATAACTCCGTAAGTTTCTTTTAACGTATTTTCAAGCAACGGGTGAGGATAATGAGGTTCTGATCTTCCGTGCTTACAGTCAATATATTGATCCACCATTCCACTATCAAGAGGTCCCGGTCTGTACATCGCTAAAGCCGCTACTAAATCCTCAAAACGGTCAATCCTTAATTTTCGCAACATCGAGCGTATTCCGTCAGATTCAAGCTGAAATACTCCCATAGTGTCAGCTTCCTGTAAAAGTTTGAAGGTTCTTTCATCGTTCATTTTGTCATTGACTTCGTTAAGATTCGGAAGAGGTTTTTTGTTATTCTTGATATTTTCAAGAGCTTCTTCAATTATTGAGAGCGTGCTTAATCCCAAAAAGTCCATTTTAACAAGCCCTAATTTTTCGACAGGCTCCATTGTAAATTGAGTTACAATTTGACTGATTTCCTGATTTTTTTCGGCTTGAACATTTTTTCCCGTGCTTATTTTTTTAACCGGAACATAATTTGTTATAGGTTCGGGAGTAATTACAACACCTGCTGCGTGCTGTGAAGTGTGGCGTGCTAATCCTTCAATGTTTTTAGCGGTGTCAATTACATTTTTGAGAGTGTCATCTTCAGCAATGCTTGATTTTAATTCGGGTGTTGCTTCAAGAGCTTCATTGAGACTTTTCGACATGGCCGGAATCATTTTTGCTGTTTTGTCCATGATGTTATAATCAACTCCCATAGCTCTACCGACATCTTTTACGGATTGCCTGCCCTTCATTCTTCCGAAAGTTATAATCTGCGATACATGATCCACTCCGTAAGTTTGTGCGATAATCTTCAACAGCCTGTCTCTTCCTTTATCCGAAACATCTGTATCAATATCGGGCATTGAAATTCTTTCGGGATTTAAGAATCTTTCAAAGAGCAAATTATATTTCAAAGGATCAAGCTCGGTGATTTTTAAGCTCCACGCTACAAGAGATCCTGCCGCAGAACCTCTTCCCGGACCTATAGGAATATTTTCACTTTTAGCTTTCTGAATAATTCCCGAAACGATTAAAAAGTATGCAGAGAAGCCCATGTCCTTTATGATACCCAGTTCATATTCAAGGCGTTTCATATATTCGTCAGGAATTTCCCCGCGCCCTAAATCTTCAAACCTTGCTTTAAGTCCTGAATATGCCCTTGTACGCAAGTTATCTTCCGCTGTTTCTCCTTCTTCAAGTTTTATTTTCGGCAAGATATAATGTCCCGTTTTTAACGGTAAATTAACATTGCATCTGTCAGCAATTATTACCGTGTTCTCTAATGCTTTAGGGCAAACGCTTCCGAATTTTTCATAAAATTCTTCGGGTGATTTCAGGTAAAAATCATTGTCCGAAAATCCGAATGCGTCATCATTAGGATCTGCATGAGTGTTAATCTTCAATAACGTTTTGTGCCATTCATAATCACCGCTGTTCAAATAATGAGCGTCTCCCGTAGCTATTACAGAAATATTACATTTTTCAGCAATTTCAAATATTGCGTTATTAACTTTTTCCTGTTCTTTTAATGAGTTCGGCATAACTTCTAGGAAAAAATTATCTTCGCCCATAATATTTTTGTAAGTATTTGCGCATTCGATAGCCTTATCAATGTTACCGTTCAAAATAAACTGAGGAATTTCTCCTGCCAGACATGCAGATGAAGCTATTATGCCCTCATGATATTGTGCTAAAAGCGAATGATCTATTCTCGGCTTATAATAAAATCCTTCAGTATTTGCGATTGAAATCAATTTAATGAGATTGTGCCAGCCTGTTTCATTTTCAGCGAGCAATAATAAATGATTATTCCTTTTGCTTTCACGATAGGAAATTCCTTCAGGACATACATAAGTTTCACAGCCTAAAATCGGTTTCACGCCGCAAGCTTTGCAATTCTCGTAAAATTCAACTGCTCCGTACATAACTCCGTGATCCGTAATTGCGACGGCTTTATTGTCCCAACCCGAAACTTTTTTCGCAAGGTCTTTAGTTCTTATTGCTCCGTCAAGCAAACTGTATTCAGTGTGAACGTGTAAATGTACAAATTCCATAATATTTTATTCATTCTCCTTTTCATGTTCAGCGTCAAGGTCTGTTAATGTCGTTTCATCAAATTCTTCTTGAGTTTCGTTATGTTTACGCAAAATTACTTCAACGTTACAGCCCATTCGGGATAAATTATCAATGAAGCTGCCGAAACTTGAATAATTTTTTTCATCTTTAATTTCTTCTTCAACAGGTTCAGGATTTAATATTTTAGTCTTCTTCTCTTGAACATCATTTGAAAATTTCGGGCAAATGTATTCAACGTCATTATGACGCAAGATAACATTATCGTAATCATTAAAAATATTTGATAAAGCTGAAGCGTTGACGGTTTGTTTTAAGACTTCATAATTATATGAGCTTTCAAAAGACAGAACTAAATTATTTTCGCGTTTATAAGGTTTTGAATTATAAAGGCTGCAATAAATCAGGAAATTTTTATCATGAGAAAAATTTATTAACTCTTCCTTAAAATTAATATCAATTTCAGCAGGTTCAGGCTCAATAGTTTCTCTTGATATTGTTTTCTCAACGGGAGCAGGATTTATTTTGCTGTAATTTTCGACAACATTATTAAGCGGAGATTTCAGACTTACTGATACAGGGGTTATGTTTGAAATTTCGTTTTCCTCTTCATCTCCTCCTACAAATTTCATCATGAAATATCCTAATAAAATATCATTCCTGACACCTGTACGAGCTTTTGTTAAAATTTGCATGATTGATTTTAAGAGCGTATGAAGTTCTTCAGTTTTCCAATTATTTACTTCATCGAGCAAAAATTTTTGTTCATGCTCAGAAGCTCCGAGACTGTCAGAAATATCGTGCCATTTTGATACAAGCCATAAATCACGAACCATTAAAAACATTTCCTCGAAGATTCTCACTCCTGAAGCCCCCGAATCAAACATTGATTTCAGATTTGAATATGCTTCAACAGGATCAGAGCGCAAAATTTTAATCCAACGTTCAAAGGCTGTACGACTTCCCGAACCTAAAACATTTTCAACATTTTCAAGAGTAATATTTTCATTGCTTGCGGCCATGATTTGTTCGAGCAATGACAAAGCGTCCCTCAATGCTCCGTCAGCCTGCCTCGAAATTTCCCATAAGGCTTCATCATCGGCACTAATATTTTCAGATTCACAAACAGTTTTCAGCCTCGCGAAAATATCCTCAGGCTTTATGCTGTGAAAGGGTATATGCTGACATCGTGAACGAATTGTAACGGGTACTTTATGAGGTTCCGTAGTCGCTAAAATAAAAATTACATGTTCGGGAGGTTCTTCGAGAGTTTTCAAGAGAGCATTAAACGCCGCGGTTGATAACATGTGAACTTCATCGATAATATAGATTTTATATTTAGAGCTAAACGGAGCAAGAGTTACATTAGCTTTTAACTCTCTGACTTCATCGACACTGTTGTTCGAGGCTCCGTCAATTTCAATGACATCAAGACTTTCACCGTCAGTTATTGCTAAACAGTTTTTGCAATGTCCGCACGGTTCAAAATCTTGACGTTCGAGACAGTTCAGAGCCTTCGCAAAAATTCTTGCGACGGAAGTTTTACCGCAGCCCCTTGAGCCTGAAAATAAATACGCATGACCGACATGAGATTTTGCGATTGAATTTGTTATGACGTCGATAGCGGCCTTTTGACCTGAGACGCTCGCAAAATTTTGAGGACGGTATTTGCGATATAAAGAAACACTCATTAAAAATTTACCCCTAACAAAATTTCATCTTAAATAATTTTACGACATCACGAATTAGGAGCAAGCCATTCTGATATAATTAATTTCTGAATGAGGAAGTTCCGGGTGAGTGCTAAAAGATGAATGTTATTTTGTCAATTAGTTACTTCCTCGTTCCTATTTTATCATAAAGGAGTTAATAAGCGTGTCAAGGCTTAAAGAGCAGTGGGGAAAAATTTCAAACATCGGTTTAATAATTGCGCTGCTCGATTTTATTTTGCTTGCACTTGCGGTTTATGCAGGTTACGCAATAAGGCTTGGTTTTATTATTCTGGTTTTCGTTAATGATTGGCTGTATATGATGCTTGCGATGCCTGCTGTGTGTGTTTTGTTCTTTTATTTATTTGGGGAATATAAAACGATATGGCAGCACGCCGGAACTGAGGATTATATCAGGTTCATTTGGCTTTATATTACTTCGATTCTTGTATTCCTACTTATAAACGGTATTTTCAAAATCGCTGTCTTTCCTCGAACATCATTCGCAATATCGTTCTTAATGGGATTATTTTTGTGCGGAGGATTAAGATTTTCGTGGTTAATGACGAAATCAATTCATTCTCACGATAAAAAATCACGCCTTAAAACTTTAATCATCGGAGCAGGTGAAGCAGGTTCATTTTTGGCACGTGATTTAATGAGGAACGGGAGCGAATTATATCCTGTTGCATTTGTTGATGATGATGTTCAGAAAATCGGCAAGCATGTTTCAGGATTAAAAGTTCTTGGAAGTACTTCGAGTTTGAAGGAAATTGTTGAGCGTGAAAATATTGAAGTAGTATTGATAGCAATATCGGCATTCAAAGGAAAAAAAATCCGCGAGATTTACAACGCTATTGCACCGCTTAATATTCAGGTGAGAATTTTGCCGAGCCTTCGTGAACTTGCGGACGGTCAACTTTCGATTTCAAGAATCCGCAAAGTTAAATTGGAGGATTTATTGGGAAGAGATCCTGTGAAAATAAATTTGGAGGCTTCATCAAATTATATAAAGGGCAAAAAAATTTTGATAACTGGTGCAGGCGGTTCAATAGGGAGCGAAATTGTTAATCAGGTAATCCATAATGAGCCTTCCGAAATTTTTGTTTTAGGTCATGGTGAACAGTCCATATATTTGCTGCTTGAAAAATTAAATCACTTGAATACAAAAATTCCCGTTCAGCCTGTAATAGCTGATGTAGCTGATGAAATTGCCATTGAAAATTTATTTGCAAAATATCGACCACAAGTTATTTTTCACGCAGCTGCTCATAAACATGTGCCTTTAATGGAATTTTCACCTCGTGAAGCAATGAGGGTTAATGATTTAGGAACAAGGACAATAACACGCTGTGCAGGAAAATATAAAGCCGAAAGAATGGTAATGATTTCGACGGACAAGGCCGTTAATCCGTCGAGCATCATGGGAACAACAAAGAGATTAGCCGAAAAAATTTTGGAACATGAACAAAAAAATTATCCTGAAACAAAATTTATGGCAGTAAGATTCGGAAATGTTTTAGGAAGTAGAGGAAGTGTCATTCCGAAATTTGAAAAGCAAATTGAAGCAGGTGAACCTATAACTGTTACGCACCCCGAAATGAAACGATATTTTATGTTAATTCCTGAAGCAGTAAGCCTTGTTATTCAGGCAGGTGCATTAGGTAAAGGCGGAGAATTATTTGTGCTTGACATGGGCGAACCTGTAGTCATAAAAGAGATGGCGGAACTTTTAATACGGTTAAGCGGTTATGAACCTTACAAAGATATTAATATCGTTTACACGGGAATAAGGCAGGGAGAAAAATTGTACGAGGAATTATTCTACGATGAAAAAAGCGTACACAGAACACCGAACCCGAAAATTTTTGTGAGCAACATAAAATCCGATGACGAAATTTTTAACATTGATGAAAAGCTCGAATATGCTTTGAAAAATCCGGACGAGGCATTGAGAATATTAAAAGAATTAGTGCCTGAATATCAGCCGTTATAAACTTTTATCATTTGTATAAATAAATAGTTCTACAAAATCACGAATCGTTGATAAAAATATTGACATTTTTAACTCTCTTTGCTAATCTTATCAGCGTTAAAAAATTAATGGCACTCATTAAGACAGAGTGCTAAAAATAGAAACAGAGGTGAGTATAAAATATAATGACGGAAAGACAGTTGAGTATTATTCTTGCAGTGGTTTACGAGTACATTAAGACAGGAGAACCTGCAGGCTCAAGAACTATCGTTAAAAAGTATATAAGAGGTTTAAGCCCTGCTACGATTAGGAATGAAATGGCCGATCTTGAAGAACTCGGATATTTTTATCAGCCTCATACTTCATCGGGCAGGTTGCCGACTGCGAGAGCTTACAGAGTTTATGTTGACAGCGTAACTTCAAGAGCCAGAAATCACTCTCATGAAGCTGACATAAGACGCGAAATTCTAGGAAGCCGAAGCGGAGTTGAAGAACTTTTGAACCATGTAACTCACCTCATGGCAAGATTAACTAACTGTGTAGCTGTTGCAGCAGTCCCTACTCTTGATGACGCTGAAATTCAACACATAGATTTAATTTTGATGGGCGGAAATAATATTTTGGCTCTGATAGTTTTGAAGGGAGGACTTGTTCATCATTCGCAATTCAATTTGCCTTATGATATTGACGCAGGAACTCTTGAAGAACTCAGCAGGAGAATTAACACTGTTGCAAGCGGTCATTCATGGTCGGAAGTTCGAGAGGCTTTATATCAATATGTTTTAGGAGGGCTTGAGGAAGCTGAAACATCGTGTCGTGATGCTATTAAAGAGCTTGATAAATTTTTAACCGAACAAAATTATAAATTCTTTAGCTCAGGTGCAAGACAAATTTTAGCTCTGCCTCATTTTCAAATGCTCTCAAGATTACAGGCCGTCTTGAATTTACTTGAACAGGAAAAACCTTTAGCTCACATGATTGAGAAATGCCGAAAAAGTTCAGCGTTGAAAATTTCATTGGGTGAAGAAAACGAAACTGAAGGAATGGAAGAGAACGCAATGATTTTAATACCTGCACGCCCTCGTCAGCAAAAAGCAGTTTTAGGTTTGATAGGGCCTTTGAGAATGGATTATGAAAAATCTATAAGTGTTCTTGAAAGTGTTGCAGAAGTTTTAGATGAAGATTCTTTAGGAGGTGAAAAAGTTGGACGAGCAAGAGATTCAAGAAAAGCAAACTGAAGTTATTAACACTGAAAATGAAACTGAAGCTGAAAATTTTGAGGAAAAAATAGAAAAACTTGAGAATGAATTAGCATTTGCACGAGCTGATTTTTATAATTACCGTCAACGAACTGTTAAAGAACGCATGGAAATTCGACAGCGTACTCAAGAAGATACAATCAAAGAATTTTTGCCGGTGCTTGATAATCTTGACAGAGCTTTGAACGCTGCTAACTCAGAAGACGTTAAGAGCATTATAAAAGGTGTCCAAATGGTTCAAAGGCAATTTATAAACGTTCTCGGAAACTTTGGTGTGAGTGTCATTGAGACTGAAGGACAAAATTTTGATCCTTCACTACATGACGCAGCAGGCACAGAAGAAATTGATAATCCTGAACTTGACGGTAAAGTTATCACAGAAAGACTTAAAGGTTATAAGGCAAACGGAAGAATTTTAAGGCCATCGCAGGTAACAGTAGGAAAATTTGTAGAAAAAGAAACAGAAAAAAATTAGTTTGGAGGAAATAATATTATGGCAAAGGTAGTAGGAATTGATTTAGGAACAACAAACAGTTGCATAGCAGTTCAAGAGGGAGATCAGACAACAATTATCCCTAATAACGAAGGTGCTAGAACAACGCCTTCAGTTGTAGCTTTCACTAAAGACGGCGAAAGGCTTGTAGGACAGCTCGCTAAACGTCAGGCAATCGTCAATGCTGACAGAACTATAATGTCAATTAAACGTGAAATGGGAACTGATTACAGAGTTTCAATCGACGGCAAAAAATATACGCCTCAGGAAATTTCAGCGATGATTTTGCAGAAATTAAAGCGCGATGCTGAAGATTATCTCGGCGAAACCGTTACTAAAGCCGTTATCACAGTTCCGGCTTATTTCACTGACGCTCAGAGACAGGCAACGAAAGACGCAGGAACGATTGCAGGGCTCGAAGTCTTAAGGATAATCAACGAACCCACGGCGGCATGTCTTGCTTACGGCGAAAATAAAGCCGGCGAACAGAATATTTTAGTCTTTGATCTTGGCGGCGGAACTTTCGACGTTTCGATTCTTAACGTTGCTGAAGGAGTCTTCGAAGTCAAAGCCACAGCAGGCGATAACAGGCTCGGCGGCGATGACTGGGACAATAGAATCGTCGAATGGATCGCTGACGGCTTCAAAAAGTCCGAAGGTATTGACTTAAAGAACGACAGCATGGCCATGCAGAGATTAAGAGAAGCCGCGGAAAAAGCAAAAATCGAACTTTCAAACATGACCGAAACAACGATTTCATTGCCTTTTATCACTGCTAATCAGACCGGACCCAAGCATTTGGAAATGAAATTAACACGTGCAAAGTTCGAAGAGATGACTGCTGATCTTCTTGACAGGACTGTCAAGCCGACTCAGAGGGCGTTATCCGACTCGGGACTCAGCGCGAACGAAAT
>CALBPU010000113.1 GCA_937899395.1 uncultured Fretibacterium sp. | reverse complement strand
GCTGCTTGTGTCATCGAATCCATCAAGCTCAACAAGCAACTGATTCAATGTCTGCTCGCGTTCATCATGTCCACCGCCGAGTCCCGCTCCCCTATGACGGCCAACTGCGTCCATCTCATCAATGAAAATGATACAGGGCTGATACTTTTTCGACTGCTCGAATAAATCACGGACTCTTGCAGCTCCAACGCCAACGAACATTTCAACGAAATCTGATCCGCTCGCGCTGAAAAATGGCACATCAGCTTCCCCAGCAGCAGCCCTCGCAAGCAGAGTCTTACCTGTACCGGGAGGGCCAACGAGTAAAACTCCTTTGGGGACTCTCGCGCCTAACTTCTTGAATTTCTCCGGGTCTTTCAGGAAGTGTATAACCTCTTGCAGTTCCTCTTTTGACTCATCACAGCCAGCAACATCAGCAAATGTAACTTTCGGCTTATTGTCGAGGAACAATTTTGCCTTGCTCCTGCCGAATGACATTACACGCCCCCCACCGCCCTGCATGTTGTACAGGAAGTAGACCCACACGCCAATCAACAGCAACGTGGGAAAAAGTGAGGTCATGAGAGTCGTTAGCCATGTATTTTTTTGCGGTGCCTCAACTGTAACCATGACTCCTTTTGCGACTGCTTTATCGGCGATTTCTGACACGTCAAGGCCGTATGTGAGGAATCTTTGTCCGTTGTGGAGTTCGCCCTGTAGAGTTGCTGAGCTTGATTCGCCGGGTACTGTGTTGTTGCGGATTTGAAGTATGCGTATGTTCCCCGCGTCAAGGTCTTTAAGGAATTGGCTGTAGCTTATTTCGTCATATTGCTTCTGGACTTCCTCAGGCGTTAAGAACGTGTTGACCATCGTAACGACAACAAGCACTAACACGAGGTAAAGCCCTAGGTTTTTTACTACCTTACCCAAGATGAAAATTGCCTCCGTTTTTGGTGAGATATAATGAACGTCCACGATTATAACAGAGTGGCATTGATTTTAACGGCTCATGACGGGCATAACAGGAGGAATAATAACATGACGTATGACGCGTTAGAGATGGCTCTCAATGACTGGCAAATATTATTCGCTGAATGGGGTGAACAGAAATTCCGGGCTGCGCAAGTCTGTCAATGGATATACGCTAAAAAGGCTTTCACGTGGCAGGAAATGACCAACCTAAGCAAAGCATTACGCGAAAAGAAGAGGAAGAAGAGAGAAAAAGAAGAAAAGAAGAAAATGAAATAAAAAGATTATTAGAAGACCAAGAAAACAATAGAAGATTAGAAGAATATGAAAATAGGCAAAAAGAAGAGGCTGAAAAGAGAAAAAAAAGAGAAGAATTAAAAAAGCAAAAAGAAGAAGAATTAAGACAAAAAAGAGAAAAAGATGCAAGAGAAAGAAGAAACACAAATTTAAAAAAGTATGCACCTAAAAAAAGGAAGTCAAAGAAAGAAGAGAGCCAATCAGATAGTGAATCTGAGGAAGAAAGCAAAGAAACTAAGCATAATAATTCACAGATTAATAAAAAAAGTACTAAGAAGAAATTTAATTTGCATTCGAATCCTTTTGATAAATACAAAACAAATGATTCATCGGAAGAAGAAAGCTCTCCCATAGTTAAAAAAAGAACTAAAAAAAAGATGAATAAAGCAAATACAAATCAGCCCAAAAAGAAACCTACTTATAAAGCCAAATTTAACGATTTTAATAAGTTTAGAGAAAGTGATAGACTCATTTCAGATAGTGAAGGCAGTGACTCCTCAGAAGAAGAAGATAATAATAAAAGTAATGAAAAACAAGATATGAATAAATCAATTGACCCTAAAAAGACTAAAAAAAATAGCATTTATAATAGATTCAATAATTATTTTTTCGATGAAAATGCGATAAATGAAAAAAAATCAAAAAATAGAATAAGTAAAGAAATCAAAGTAGAGCCAGAAAAAAAAATTGCTAAAAAGGGATTTTATCATTATCAAAATAATCCAAAAAAAGAGGAAAAAAGTATAGTTGATAAAAAATTTGAATTAAGAACCAGAAATAATGCTAATGATGGTAATTTAAATAATTATAATACAGTAACTGAGAGTTCTAAAGATAATATTAAAAAAGTTAAACCAGATAAAATTACAAAAAAGAAGCATTCAAAGCAAAATACAAATAATTCAAACTTAAATGGTAATGAAAAAGATATAATATCTGATAAATATAAAAGAGGCAGAAATAAAAATATTGAGTTAAATAGTAAACAGAATAAGAGTGTTGCATATAATCATGATATTAATTTAACAAAGAATGAAAATAATAATGGCGAAATAAATTCTTCAAAATTAAAATTGAACCAATATAAAAATATTGCTAAAAAGTTGAAAAAATATGATGAAAAAAATAAGAAATTAAATAATTATAAAACACAAAAATTGAATAATAAAACTTCTGATAATTTACTGACAGGCTTTGATCAAACAATGGAAGAATTATCTTCAATATATCAAGCAGCTAGTAGGGAAAAATCCAGAGAGCTAGAGTTAAGTAAATCAAAGGAATCCAACTCTAAATCAAAATCTAATGATAAGTCTTCAAAAACTAAAATTAATCCAGATTCAAAATCGAAACTTGTATCTTCAAAAGTTAAAATTAAATCAAATTCAAAACCTAGAAATAATAGAAATATTAATAATAATAGTAAACTTTTAAGAAAAAATAAAACAAGTGATAAGACCCAGTTAAATCACTCAATAATACTGAATAATAAAAATAAAAACATAAATTTAAATAAAAGTACTAAAAGTAAAGCTAGTAATGAAAAAAATAGTAAAATTAATGAAAAAAATGTGACTGAATTTAATATTGAAAGTTCTAATCGTGCTAGCAAAAATACTATTAAAGTTAAGAAAAGTAATATAATTAAAGAAGAAGATTTACCCTTATTTAAAGGGCAAATTGATTACAATAATGTTTCTGTGAAAAATATTGAAGAAAGTATTAATGAAGTGAAAAAAAAATATAAAAAAAGAGGATATACTTTTATGGAGAAGAGCAAAACTGAATTCTTATTTATAAAAGGACCAAATACACATCATGTTAAGGTTATGAGATTAGGAAATGGTTTATTATATTTTCATACAAAAAAATAAACTTATT
Source organism: uncultured Fretibacterium sp. (assembly GCA_937899395.1). Taxonomy (GTDB): domain Bacteria; phylum Synergistota; class Synergistia; order Synergistales; family Aminobacteriaceae; genus JAFUXM01. The sequence continues at coordinate 155 of CALBPU010000113.1, read as the reverse complement.
ATGATTAATTTATTGGTGTTAAAATGATAAATTATTATAAATTTATTTAATATTAATAATAATTTATGGATTTTAAATAATCAAATTTTTAAATAAAATATTTAACTATGGGGATTGGGGATTGGGGATTGAGATCGGAAGAGCACACGTCTGAA
>CALBPU010000112.1 GCA_937899395.1 uncultured Fretibacterium sp. | reverse complement strand
GATTGCCGCGTATAGTATTTATTTCGCCGTTATGCAGAAGAAAACGCTGCGGGTGAGCCTTTGACCAACTCGGAAAAGTATTTGTTGAAAACCTCGAATGAACCATAGCCATTTGGAAAACGTAACGGACATCCTGCAAATCATCATAAAATGAACGCAGCTGATTAGCGAGCATCATTCCTTTGTAAACAATGGTACGGCATGAGAGCGAACAGACGTAAGTATCAGTGTCTTGTTTCTCGAATAATCTCCTGAGCAGATAAAGCCGCCGATCAAATTCAAGACCTGTTCCAACGTCAGAAGGACGCTTCAAGAAACATTGACGGATATTAGGCATTGAACGTCTTGCTCCTGCTCCAAGCTGTACAGGATGGCAGGGCACAGAACGCCAGCCCAAGACTGAAAAACCTTCGGAAGACGCAAGCTGTTCAAAAATACGGCAGACATTGGAAGCTCCGACTTCATCTTGAGGCAAAAAGAACATTCCGCCCCCATAATCGCCTGTATTCCCTAGTGAAATGCCTTCTTCTTCCACCCAAGCCATATAAAGTTTATTCGGAATTTGAGTCATTATCCCTACGCCATCCCCAGTAGTACCGAGTGTGTCGCCCCCGGCTCTGTGAGCGAGTCGTTCAACAATTGTAAGCACCTGTTCCACAGTCCGATGATTGCATTTTCCGTTCAAATCAACTACAGCTCCAACACCGCAGGATTCATGCTCAAATTCGGGTCTGTAAAGCGGGTAATTTTTATCGTACATGATTAAGCCGAAAGCGATAATAAATTCCTGTAAATCGGGTACGGCCAGATGTCTGCGGCTATGGTCAGTTCAACGGCATCACATTTAGCCCTGATACTGTCCATGTGCGGAATTATTGTGCCTGTCAGGAAGTCAGCGCGTTCTCTGCTCCCCATTCCCGATAACCTGCCTTTGAGTTCCTGCAAATGTTTCGCGTCAGAAATCAGTTCTGCTTTGACATGAGCCAGTCCGCCCGTGAAATCTGTCCACGGCTTCAATGCAGGGTCGTTGATGTTTAGTCCGTCAATATTGCTCATCGCGCTTTTTTCGAGGACAAGCTGCTTTGCTATCGCGGGCAAAATTCCTTCCCATAACATATCGAACATCACTGCGGCTTCGACTTCAAGCCCTGTCGAGAAAGAATCCATGCGGACGGCGTAAAGGTTTTCGAGTTCATGCCCTTTGTATATGCCTAAATCTTCAAGCATTGCTTTATTCGCAGGCTTTAATAATAACGCGATTCTCTCAGGCATTGTTTCAGCTTCAATTAAGCCTCTGCGTTTTGCTTCTGCTTGCCATTCGGGAGTATAAGCATCGCCCTCAAAAAGAATATCGCTGCCATCGTGAACAGCTTCTCTTACCGCGTCTAAGGCAACCTCTAAAACGTCTTTGCCGCCAGCAATTTTAGCTTCCATTTTGTTGGCGAGTTGCTCTAAACCCCATGCCCATAAAGCCGCGAACATTGTTACAGGAAGTGCGATGCTTTGCGATGAACCCGGAGCGCGGAACTCGAATTTATCTCCCGTAAAAGCTACCGGTGATGTTCTGTTCCTGTCGCTGTCAAATGAATTTATTAATGGCAATTGTGTCAGCCCTAAGTCCATAATTCCCTGTGCTGGCATTGAAACATCAGCGTTTTTAATCCTGTGCAGAAGGTCAGTGAGTGCCGCGCCAAGATAAACGCTTATGATTGACGGAGGAGCTTCGTGGCCTCCAAGCCTGAACATGTTGCCGTAAGTCGCTATCGAGGCCTGCAATAAGCTGTGGAATTTTGAAACTCCAAGCACTACCGAAGCAAGGAAAGTCAGGAATATAATGTTGCGATTCTGGTTTTTGGACGGCTTCAGCAGGTTATGCCCCTCGCTGTCCGCAAGCGAAATGTTCGTGTGCTTTCCGCTACCGTTCATTCCGTCAAAAGGCTTTTCATGAAACAATAATCTCAGTTCATGTTCACGGGCTAATTTTCTCATGACTTCCATTAAAATCTGGTTCTGGTCGCATGCCCTGTTAGCATCGGCATATAAATGCGCGAACTCGAACTGGCAACGCGCGACTTCATTATGCCGCGTTACGACTGGAACGCCGATTTCCGCCAGAGTCCTTTCAACTTCTTCCATATAACTCAAGACCCTTGTCGGTATTGCTCCGAAGTAATGATGGTCAAGTTTCTGATCTTTTGCCGGCTGTGCCCCTAAGAGAGTACGTCCGCAGAATCTTATATCAGGTCTTAACTGTGCTCTCGGTCTGTCCAAAAGGAAATATTCCTGCTCTGCTCCGACTGTCATATGAACCCATTTAACATTCTGGCCAAAAATTTTCAGCATTTTCACGGCACGGCTTTCAAGAGCATCAACGGCTCTGAGCAACGGAGTTTTTAAGTCCAGAGGCGTGCCGTCAAACGATAAGAACACTGACGGAATGCAAAGAGTGCCGCCCTTTTTAGTCTTTATTATGAAAGCGGGACTGCTTATATCCCACGCTGAATAGCCCCTTGCTTCAAAAGTTGAGCGGTTTCCGGCAGAAGGAAAACTTGAAGCATCAGGTTCGCCCTGAATTAAATGATGTCCCCGGAATGTGTTTACGGGATTGCCATCGGGGTCGGGTATAGTGAAAGCCTGATGTTTTTCCGCTGTGAGTTCGTTCATCGGCTGAAACCAATGGCTCCAGTGCGTTGCGCCGTGTTCGATTGCCCAGTCTTTCATCGCTCCTGCGACTACTTCGGCAACAGCGGGCTCAAGTCTTTTACGGCTTTCCATAGCGTCTATTACTTGTCCGTAAATGTCCGGGGTCAGCCTGTCTTTCATAGCTCTTTTGTCGAAAACCAGAGAACCGAAAGTGTCTTTGACTGACGGGCAGCATTTTCTATCATACATGCGAACATCTCCTTAATATTAAGCATAAAATTTTAATAAAAACTTGCTTAAATTTCACAAAAGAATAACATAATTATTAAAATTGTCAATTATAAACATAAAAATCATAGATATTAAGCAGATTTTTAATTTTTATTCTTGACACGAAAAATCTCAGTGATAAAATGCTCTGCAATTTAAGCAAGATTTTTTTATATTTTTATTGCTTAAATTAAAGATTTTATTAATTATTTTTAATAATAATTAAATTTTAGCAATTATATTTTTATAATAAGCAGATTAGGACGTGAATGGAATTATGACAGTTGAATTTTGGTTCTTAATAGGGGCTGCTTTGGTGTTCTGGATGCAGGCAGGCTTTGCGATGGTCGAAACGGGCTTCACGAGGGCAAAGAACGCCGGAAACATAATAATGAAGAACCTTATGGACTTCTGTATCGGGACGGTGGTCTTTTCGCTACTTGGCTACACTCTCATGATGGGCGAGGACAGTTTTTTCGGTTTAATCGGAAAACCAAACTTGAGCTTATTCACTGATTTCAAAAATTTTATCGCTTCACCTTCTGAAAGCGGTTTTACAAGCGCGAGCTATTTCGTTTTTAATCTCGTTTTCTGCGCAACGACAGCGACCATAGTATCGGGTGCAATGGCTGAACGGACAAAATTTTCTGCTTATTGCGTTTACTCAGCAGTAATATCTTTGCTGATTTATCCCATTGAAGCACACTGGATATGGGGCGGAGGCTGGCTTAGCAAAATTGGCTTCCATGACTACGCTGGTTCATGCGCTATTCACATGGTCGGAGGAATTGCCGCTTTGATAGGAGCTGCGGTTCTCGGAGCGAGAATGGGCAAATACTCACGGGATAAAAACGGAAAAGTTACGAGGGTTAATGCCATTCCCGGACATTCGATACCGCTTGGAGCATTAGGAGTTTTTATTCTCTGGTTAGGCTGGTACGGATTTAACGGAGCTGCCGCGACTTCACCGTCTGAACTTTCGGCAATATTTCTGACCACGACTATCGCGCCGTCTGTCGCAACATGCACGACCATGATTTATACGTGGATCAAGAACGGGAAACCCGATGTTTCGATGTGTTTGAACGCTTCTTTAGCAGGGCTTGTCGGAATAACCGCCGGCTGTGATGCAATGGACGCGCTCGGAGCTTCTATTGTCGGCATCGTGTCGGGAATTATCATCGTGATTGCCGTTGAATTTTTAGATTTGAAGCTTCATATCGATGACCCCGTAGGTGCTGTCGGAGTCCATATGGTCAACGGAGTTTGGGGAACTCTGGCAGTCGGGCTTCTTGCAAATCCTGACGCTCCAGCCGGGCTTAAAGGATTATTTTACACGGGAAGTTTTGAGCAGCTGAAAATTCAGTTTATTGGTTTTATCGCCGTAGCTTTGTGGGCAGCCGTAACGATGTTAATATTCTTTAAGTTTTTGAAGGCTGTTGATTTTCTCCGCGCCGATCCTGCCGATGAACTTATCGGTCTTGACATTAGCGAACAC
>CALBPU010000111.1 GCA_937899395.1 uncultured Fretibacterium sp. | reverse complement strand
AAAAAGCAACTCGTTAAACAAATTAATAATTACGGCCATTTAGTGCGCGAATATTTATAATTTTTTACCCGCAAAAAAAATCTGGGCAGGAATTTAAATTTTTTTCCCGTCCAGATCAAATTTTTTTAAATCAAAATAAATTTACTTCTTTTCGTTATTTTTTTTGCCTGGAAGTGCTCTGCGTCCTCTCATTGTTCCAGGATTATCGGCCTCAACTTTGAACGTCGATAACGAATCACGAATATGCTGAACAAGATCAGCCTGAGTATTTGCTCCTTCTGCAGCGCGTTCGGCTATTGTTGCAGTCTCATCCATGTCGTTTTTAATGCTTTCGAGATTTTCAAGAATTTCCGTTGTAGCCTTCGTAACGTTGTCAATTCCTGAAGCTATTTCACGGCTTGAAGCTGCTTGCTCCTCTGCTACTGCTGCAATATTTTGAATTCTGTCGTTAGCTTTGTCGATTTGCTCCATTGCTTCGGACAATGAATTTTTAGATTCTGAAGCCTTCTCAGTCGTCTGATTCAATAACACTGAAGTTTCATCACTTGCGGTTTTTGTTGCGCTTGCGTTGTTCTGAAGTTCTTCGATCAATCCGCGTACATTTTCAGCAGCACGGCTCGACTCTTCAGCTAATTTTCTGACCGACTCAGCAACTACCGCGAAACCACGTCCAGCTTCTCCAGCGCGGGCAGCCTCAATAGCAGCGTTTAAAGCAAGTAAATTCGTTTGGTCAGCAATCGATGTAATATCTCCGATGATCTCGCCGATCTTGTTTACTGATTCTACAAGCTCCTGAATTTTTGTGCCGCTGTCCTGAGTCTTTTTCTGTAAAATATCCATGTTGGTCATGGTCTCTTCAAGCATCTCGACTGCTTTACCTGCAACTTGAGTCATGTTTGAAATAAATTCAGCGCAATCCGTTGCAGCCTGAGCCGATGTCATTGAAGCTGCCGACATTTCCTCTGTACCTGCGTTGCTTTCCTGTAATGATGAAGAGTTGCTCTCCATGAGTTTTACGACGTTTGCAACGTTTGAACGTACGTTATTCGCATATTCAGTGTTCTTTGTAGCGTCTTCCTTCATGCGGGCAGAAGTATCATGGCTTGAAATTGCAAGTCCTCGAATATCAGCAATCGCCGTGCTGAGTGAAGCAAACATCTCCGAAAGAGCATCGCCAAGTTCTCCAAGTTCGTCTTTGCCCTCATATCCGAAGTCATCACGAACGATTGACATATCGCCGTTGCTGGCATTGCCGCAAAGTTCAACAACACGTCCTAGAGGTTTGGAAATTGATTTTGCGATGTACAAAGCAATTCCGATACCGATTATGATAGCAACAACAGCAAGTGAAATTACAAGTAACATTGTGCTTCCGAGAGCATCATGAGCACCCTGTGAGAGGTCTACGATTCTCTTAGTACCAGCATCAGTAATTTTGTTGGAAATGTTGACGAGGTTAAGGCCATCGGAAAGAAGTGCAGCAAATGCTGGTTCGGTCTGAGTGAAGGAATTAAGAACATCGTTGAAACCGTTTTTCAGCGTTGTGAAAGTTCCGCGTCCTGCGTTCATTAAGTCCTTAACTTCTTTGTAAGTTGTGTTCTCATAAAATCTGTTGTAGGCATTCTCTCCGTTGACGATCTGCTGAACGATGTCGTTCATCATCTTAGCATCTCTGTACCACATTGCTATTGCGTAGTTTCTTGCAGTGATTGCAAACTGAGTACGAAGATCTTCGACTGATCTGATTCTGTTGATGTCAGTCTCGTAATCATGGCCTTCAAGGTTAGTTTTCAAGTTCTGAATCGTAATCTTGTACTGCATGTCGATAACACTTTCCAGCAATGCAATCATCTTGTCAATTTCCTGAATGAGCGTTGCAGAAACTGTACGCTTTGTACGGATCATCTGATTAGCTTTTGAGAAAGTTGATTCGATGTTGCGAATTAAGTTCTCCATTTCAGCAAGACTTGAAAGACTTGAAAGTGTCGGATTTTGAGCATACATACGTTTTCCGCGTTCAAGGTCTGTTCTCAAGTTGGTGAGGTAATTTTGCATTTTTTCAATGTCCTCATCGCTTTCAGAGAACTTCAAATCTCTGACTCCCGCCCTGATGAAACTGATGTCATTCGTGAGGTCTACAGCGATTTTAACCGTGTTGTCAACGACCATCTGAAGGTATTGAACGTCAGACTGAACAGCCGAAATGCTCGTCCACGAGAAGAACACCGCAACTCCGAAAAGTGCGAGAACAATTCCGAAACCTATTGTAAGTTTACCAGTAATCTTAAAATTGTTTAACATGTAATAAAAACTCTCCTTAAATTAAAGATAAAAATAAAATTTGTTAATGAAAAATAAAAAAGCTAAAACTACGCCTTTACAGCAATATCAATCAGTGGCGATCCCCTCCTTCGCCATAAGCCACGAAAGAGCTGCAAATGTCTTCGAGTCCCGTATTTTTCCGTTTTTAATCATGGCCGGTACGTCGCTTATTTTGATTTCGACAACCGAAACATTTTCATCATCATCTTGAGGCAATGAAGATTTTTCCAGCCCTTCAGCTAAAAACAGCGTAAAAAGTTCCGTGCAAAAACCGGGTGAAGCGTAAAACTTTCCGATGTTATAAAGAGTTTTAGCTTTTACGTTTAACTCCTCCTGCATTTCACGCTCGGCAGCCTCCGCAGGATCTTCGCCATTCTCAATCAATCCCGCACAAATTTCCAGCATTTCTTCGTGAACGGCATAACGATATTGTTTAACAAGCAAGACCGTTTTATGATTCGTTACTGCTAACATTCCGACAGCCGGCTTATGCTCGATAACTTCACGTGAAGCAATACGACCTGAAGGTAACCGAACATCATCACATCGAACGCTTAAAATTTTTCCGTCAAAAACTCTGTTTTCTTTTACGCAGATTTCCTCAATTTCTGATTTAACACCTGCTGAATTTTCCTTTTCCGGCATAAGAACACCTGCCCTTTTCACCTAATCTAAAATGATTTTGATAATTATAACGCAAAAAACAAAACTTTAACATAATTTATTGCAACAAATTTTCACCGAGCTTCAATCTTAATCCGTCTGCCCATTCTTTACCCGACATTCTTTTTTTGCCCTCACTTTGAATTTCACAAAGTTCGACGCAGAAATTTTCGCATGAAATTATAGGATTTTTAGTTTTATTTTCAAATTTTAATACATGCCCGAAATTTTCATGATTAATTTCGTGAATTTCAGCACGCCAAATTTTTAAGCGTTTGTTCCTTATAATAACGTAAGCTCCGCCGGACATATCCAAAGCACGAACAGTATAGCAAAATTTTTCCGCAGTCATTGTGAACGATACTTGAAATTCATCTTTAGTTATTTTATCAGCATAAGTTGTCTGTAAATCGTCTTGAGGAGTAAAAACTAAATCCGGAAGATTTTTCAGAGCTTCAACGCAAATTTCACAGCCTATTTCAGCTAACTTTGAATACAAATCCGACGCATAAAAATTTTCGGGTATCTCAAATTTTTCTTGAGCAAGAATTTCCCCTGCGTCCATTGCTTTTACGAGCTTAAAGACTGTTACACCTGTAAATTTTTCACCGTTCATTAAAGCTCTTTGAATCGGAGCTGCTCCCCTGTATTTCGGCAATAATGAAGGGTGAATATTAAGGCAGCCGAATTTTGTTCCAGATAAAAACGGCTCTCTTATAATTTGTCCGAAATCTATAACGAAAATTAAATCGGGTCTTTCTTTATCATTTTCAAATTCGCTTAAAAGTTCGTGATTTTCCGTGAGCTTTCCTGTTCTTGTAACTGTTAAATTTAATTCGTCAGCTTTTAATTCAACAGGAGAAGGATTTTCTTTACCGTTTCTGCCTGAACGAGTCGGAAGCCCCGTAATTATTTTTGTAAAGGCGATATTTTTTTTCGTCAAATTTTCGAGACACAGAGCCGCAAATTGTCCCGTTCCTATGAACCAATAATTCAAATTAAAAATGACCTCCCGTATTTTTTGCAATTTTTTTCTTGATTGCAGATTTTTTGATGTTTGAGAGGTAATCAATGAATAATTTTCCGTTTAAGTGATCCATCTCATGAAGAAAAGCACGAGCGGTATATTCTTCTCCTTCTATTATTTCCTTCTCGCCTTTAAGATTTTGAGTTTCAATTTTGACCCATTGAGGTCTTTTAACATTTGCATAAATTCCGGGAAAACTTAAACAACCTTCTTCGCTCTCTTGAATACCTTTTTGTTCGAGGATTTTCGGATTGATTAACACATAACTTTTTTCTTCGTATTCAACGACTGCAATTTTTTTCAACACCCCGACTTGAGGCGCTGCCAGCCCCACACCGTCATGAACTCTCATAGCAGTAAATAAATCATTAACAAATTTCTCTAAATTCTCATCAAAAACTTCAACAGGTTTTGAAACTTGTTTGAGAATGGGATCGGGAAATTTTTTTATCTCAAAAACTTCATCAATTAAATTTGAATCGCTCAAAATTTTTCACGCTCCTTAAAATTTTATTGCCTTATTTTATTTGATTGTGTGCAATAGTCAATTTGCGTATTGATTATTATTGACCTACAAAATATAATCTCGGATAAAAATTATAAGGAGTTGAAAATAATTTTGATGAAAAGTTTATCGCATAACATTGAAAAATATATTTTGGATATGTTTGAAGAGGAAGACGAAAATTTTATTACGATGAGGCGCAAGGAGCTTGCAGAAATTTTTGAGTGTGTTCCCAGCCAGATTAATTACGTTTTACGAAGCCGTTTTACACCTGAACAGGGATATTTGATCGAAAGCAGAAGGGGTGAATACGGTTACATAAAAATTCTCAAAATCTCCTGCGAAAATTCGGAACAAAAATCTAAACACATTGAGGAATTAATAGGCGATGAAATTTCGTTAAAGGAAGCTGCACGCCTTTTGAAATCTTTACAGGACAGAGAATTTATAACATCACGAGAGAGATTATTAATTGAGATAGCATTACGTCATACGACCAATGATGAAAAAGATGTTGCTTCTCTTCTCAAGACATTTTTATGTTCGTTAGTTTTTGAGCAGCAAAAAATTTAAGAAAGGAAAAAAAATTTATGTTTACTTGGCAATTTTATACAGAAAGAGGAAAGAGGGTTATTCAACTTGCTCATCAGGCAGCCTTAGAAATGGGACATAACATGGTTGAACCTGAGCATTTGCTTTTAGGAATTTTGGAGGAAGGAGGCGGAGTTGCTTGTCAGGCATTAACGGAACTCGGAGTTGACACTGAAAATCTCGCTGCCCATATAAAGGAGTTAATCGGAAAATCTCAAGATGTAATTTCTAAACCTGTTGACCTGCCTTTAAGTCAAAGAATGGAAAGGGCTTTGAATTTGGCAATGCGTGAAGCTCGCAACATGGGCATGAATTATATTGATACTGAGCATATATTGTTAGGGCTTCTTGCAGATGAATCGGGATTAATAGTTCAACAATTTCGTTCGATGGGTTTAAGCCCTTCAGCAGTCTTGAAACAAATTAACGAAATTTTAACTAACGGTACAGGTTTGAAAACGGCCTCAAATAATTCGGATTCCAAAAAAGTTAAAGTTAAAACACCGACATTAGATCATTTAGGAACGGATTTAACGGAGCGTGCCTCAAAGGGTGAATTAGACCCTGTAATAGGCCGTGAGAAAGAAATTAAAAGGTTAATGCAGGTTTTATGCCGTCGAACAAAAAGCAATCCTGTTTTAATCGGTGAACCCGGAGTAGGTAAAACAGCAATAGTTGAAGGTCTTGCGCGTCAAATTTCATCAGGAGTTGTTCCTGAACCTTTGCTTGATAAAAGGATAGTTCAGTTGAACATGGGAACACTTGTTGCAGGAACAAAATATCGAGGGGAATTTGAGGAGAGATTAAGACGAATTGTTAAGGAGCTTACAGACAGCAAGGGCGATGTAATTTTGTTCGTCGATGAAGTTCACACTATAATCGGAGCCGGAAATGCTGAAGGAGCTACGGACGCTGCGAACATTTTGAAGCCCGAATTATCACGAGGGACATTTCAGCTAATAGGAGCTACAACTCAAGAGGAATACAGAAAATATGTTGAGAAAGACGCAGCGCTTGAGAGGAGATTTCAGCCTGTTCAAGTTGATGAACCCGACATTGATAACGCTATATTAATCTTAAAAGGTCTCAAGGACAGATACGAAACTCATCACAACGTAACTTTCACTGAGGAAGCTATCGATGCAGCAGCGAAATTATCATCAAGATATATACAGGACAGATTTTTGCCTGATAAGGGAATTGATTTAATTGATGAAGCAGGAGCAAGGACGAGGTTATTATCGCTTGAACCTCCCGAATATATTACGAAAATTCAGAAGAGGTTAGAGAATGCTCAGAAGAAAAAGGAAGAAGCTGTTTTATCGGAGCAGTACGAACTAGCAACGGAATTGAGGGACAAAGAGCGAAAAATTTCCGATGAACTTGATTCGGCCATGAAGAAATGGCAGGAGAACCGCAAAAATAAACGCTCAAAAATTTCTGCCGAAGATATTGCAACGGTCGTAGCTGAACAAACAGGTATCCCTGTTAAACAACTCACTGAAGCTGAAACAGAGAGATTATTAAAGATGGAGGAAGAGATTTCAAAGCGTTTAATCGGTCAGGACGAAGCAGTCAGTGCAGTATCAAGAGCAATAAGACGAGCCAGAACAGGTTTAAGAGATCCGAGAAGACCAATCGGAAGTTTTTTGTTTATGGGGCCTACGGGAGTTGGAAAGACAGAGCTTGCGAGATGTTTAGCGAGATTTTTGTTCGGAAAAGATGACGCAATGATTAGAATTGACATGAGCGAATTTATGGAACGTCATGAGGTTTCAAAATTAGTCGGAGCGCCTCCCGGATATGTCGGTCATGAATCGGGCGGAAAATTAACGGAGATGGTCAGGAGAAAACCTTACAGCGTTATTTTATTCGATGAGATTGAGAAAGCTCACCCTGAAATTTTTAACATATTATTGCAGGTTCTTGATGACGGAAAATTAACGGACGGTCAAGGGCGCAAAGTTGATTTCCGAAACACCGTGATAATTATGACGAGCAACGTCGGAGCAAAGGAAGCACAGCAGGGAAATTCGTTAGGATTTGGAATGAGTGCCGATACAAAAACTCAAAGGGATTGGGATCGAACTAAGAATATAATTCTTGAGGAGGCCAACAAATTATTCAGACCGGAATTTTTGAATCGAATTGATGAGATGGCGGTGTTCAAACCTTTATCGCGTGAAAATTTGCTGAAGATAATTGACACGATGCTTGAGGAATTATCATCAAGACTTGACACTAAGGGCGTAAAAATTGATGTAACCGATGAAGTTAAAGCAAAAATTCTTGAGAAGGGTTTTAAGCCTAAATACGGTGCGAGGCCGTTACGAAGGGCAATTCAGTCAATGCTTGAGGATAAATTAGCGGATTTCATGTTGTCCGAAAAAATTCCTGAAGGAGAATCGAAAATTAACGTCAACATTGAAGGCGAAGAATTAAAATGCGAACTTTTGTTAAGTCAGCCGCAATAACAAAAGCGTTAAAAGATACATTGCCTATAATGATGGGATATTTAGTGCTGGGATTAGGATTTGGAATTCTTCTCAGCACTAAAGGCTATAATTTTATATGGGCGTTAGCTATGTGCCTGATGATTTATTCGGGTACAATGCAGTATATGGACATTGAATTATTTTTCGTTCCGTCATTATTAACAACGGCGTTGACGGCTTTAATGAGCAGCGCAAGACATTTATTTTACGGAATATCAATGGTGGAACGCTACAAAAAAATTCACGGCTTGAAAAAATTTTACATGATTTACGCTTTAACCGATGAAACATATTCGCTTGTATGTGAATCGGACGATGAAGATTATTGTTTTTGGGTATCGTTATTGGATCATTCATATTGGATAACAGGGAGTGTATTGGGAGCGGTATTGGGACAAATTTTGCCGTTTGATTCTAGGGGAATTGATTTTGCTTTAACATCATTGTTTTTGATTATATGCACGGAACAATGGTTAAGCAGTGAAAATCATTCGCCGGCTTTAACAGGATTTGCAGCGAGTGTTATGTGTCTTTTAATATTCGGAGCAGAAAATTTTTTGATACCCTCAATGATTTTGATAACGGTTTCATTATTTTTGTTAAGAGGGAGAATTGAGAGAAAAAATGTTTGATATTCACGCTGCTTACGTCGTAATAATTTCGGGGCTTGTAACAGTTCTATTACGTTTTATTCCGTTTATAGCGTTCGGGAAAAAGAGACCTGAATTTATTTTGTATTTAGGTCGTGTTTTGCCGCCTTCAGTTATGGCGATGTTGGTGATTTATTGTCTGAAGGAAATAAATTTTTTTGCAGGCTCTCATGGTTTACCCGAAATCATTGCGAGCCTTGCAGTAATTTTGTTACATATATGGAAACGTAACACCCTAATAAGCATTATAACGGGTACGATTTTGTATATGTGTTTAGTTCAGTTTGTATTCTGAATTTATCCAATAGAAAAAATGTGGCCAAAGATAAATGCACGAAAATGGCTCAATCATGCTCGGATATTCTTTCGTTTATTTTAGCGATACCGATAACATATTCAGTATGGACAAAAATGAATAACTCCCTCTAAAAATAATTATGCTATTATATCGAGCATTGAAAAAAAATTTTACAATTTTATAACGGAAAGGTGTTTTTCAATTATGATTAAGAAACTTTTAACATTTTCTTTATTGGTCGGTTTTATTATTTCAGGTTCGACAGCGTTTGCTGAAACTGTTTTGAAGCTTGGCACAACTGTTAATGAACAGGATTCGTTCCAAGTTGCTGCGGAAAAATTCAAGGCACTTGTTGAGGAACGCACTAACGGGAATTTCAAGATCGAGATTTACCCGAACGGAAGTTTAGGCGGAGAAAGCGACATGCTCGATTCAATGACGATGGATATGTTGGACATGGGCATAATAACTTCAGGGCCTTTTGTGAATTTCTCAAAGATGATGGGCGTTCTTGATATGCCGTTCCTGTTTGCAAATAACGCTGAAGCCTATAAAATTCTTGACGGTAAAATCGGTCAGGAACTTTTAGACACTCTTGAAGCAGCTAATCTCAAAGGACTTGCTTATGCCGAAAGAGGTTTCAGAAACGTTACTAACTCAATCAGACCTGTTAAAAATGCTGAAGATATTAAAGGCTTAAAACTTCGTGTAATGGAAAATGAAGTTTACACGGCGACGTTCAAGGCACTCGGAGTAAACGCAACCCCTATGCAGTGGGCAGACGCTTTAACGGCAATGCAGCAGGAAACAATCGAGGGTGAAGAAAATCCTATTAACGTAATTTATTCATACGGACTTTGGGATTATAATCAAAAATTCGTAACTCTTGACCGTCATAGCTATTCAACAGCGATAATAACAATGAGCCTTGAAGCTTTTAACAGGCTTGATGATGAGACGAAAAAAATTTTCAAGCAGTCAGCACAGGAAGCAGCCGAATATGAAAGACAGTGGGTTGCTGATAAAGAAGCAGGACAGCTTGAAGCAATAAAATCTCACGGTGTTGAAGTTGTTGAAAATCCTGATGTTGATTCGTTCAGAAATGCCGTAAAAGTTGTTTATGATGCTTATCCTCAATACTCCGAATACATCACAAAAATTCAAGCGGAACTTGCGAAATAATTAAGGCGTAAAAAATGAAGGCACTTGTAAAACTCAGTGAAGCCATTGACAAAATATGTGAATTTTCGATAGCAATAATGCTTGGACTTATGGTAATTTTCACGATGGCTCAGGTAATATGCAGAACATGGTTTACATCATTGTCATGGTCGGAAGAGGCTACGAGGTTTTTGTTGATATGGTCAACGTTTTTCGGAGCGTCCTGTGTTTATAAACATAACGGAAATATCGCGATAACGATTGTTCAGGATTTACTCCCCGAAACCGTGAAAAAAAATCTTCGAGCTTTAGTTCACGGCATTTGCTTTATATTATTCTGTGTTCTTTGTTATTACGGATTTCTTTATTGTTCAAGACAAGTCAGAACGGCTTCGGCTATTCCCGTAAAGATGAAATATATTTACATGTGCCTTCCGTTAAGCATGATAATAATGGCGATACATGCGGCCGTAATGTTTGTTGAAGAAATTAAAAGGAGATAAAAATTTATGGCTGCATTATTATTTTCAGTTTTTATAACGTTGTTGATAATCGGAGTGCCTGTTGCGTTTTCGATAGGTTCGGCGGCTGCTGTAACAATCGTAGCAGGATTAGGAAGCGGAAAATTAATGATGATAATTCAACGAATGTTCGAGAGTTGCAATTCATTCTCGTTAATAGCTGTACCGTTTTTCATTTTTGCGGGAGATTTGCTATCGAAGGGAAAAATTTCGAGATTACTCGTCGAATTTTGTGAATCAATTCTAGGAATGATTAGAGGAGGGCTCTCAATCGTTTCGGTGTTGGCAGGAATGTTTTTCGCTGCGATTTCTGGTTCTGGAGCTGCAACAACCGCTGCTGTTGGAGGTGCTTTAATCGGCGAATTAAAATCGCGGGGATATGATGAAGCTTCATCTGCTGCGTTAATAGCTGCTGCGGGCACAATAGGAGTAGTAATTCCTCCTTCAGTTCCTATGGTTTTGTATGCCGTAATAGCTGAAGTCAGTGTCAGCAGTTTATTCAAAGCAGGATTTATACCGGGCTTTATAATGGGAAGCGTGTTAATTTTGATAGCCCTTTTTCAAGCATATAGCCTTAATTATCCTAAAGGTGAAAATTTTTCGCTTAAAAGATTTATCAAGAGTTTTATTTACGCAGTACCCGGAATAATGATGCCTATAATAATTTTGGGCGGAATATTTTCGGGCATATTTACACCTTCGGAGGCTGCTGCAATAGCTGTAGTATATGCTATATTTGTGTCAATGTTTATATATCGTGATCTAAGTTTGAAAGGATTGTTTGAGATCATGTCAGGTTCAGCCCGAACCAGTGCCGTAATAATGATAATAATAGCATGTTCAGGGCCGTTTGGTTGGTGTTTAGCGAATTGGAAAATACCTGAGACGATTTCATCATCGGTACTTTCGATTTCTTCCAACAAATATATAATCATGATGTTAATTTCCGTAATAATTTTAATAGCAGGTGTATTTATGGAAACGTCATCGGCAATAATTTTATTAACACCCGTATTTCTTCCTTTAGTGAAAGCTCTCGGAGTATCAACAATGCATTTCGGAGTTTTGTTTGTCGTAGGAATAGCTATAGGAATGATAACGCCGCCAGTTGCAATAAATTTGTTTGTAGCTTCGGGGATAACGGGTTTATCGCTTGAGAAAATTTCGCGTGCTGTTGTGCCGTATTTAATCGGATTAATAATTGTATTCCTCGTAATAGTTTTTGTTCCGTTATTTTTTCCCGGAATGATTTTGTAATTTTTCAGTAAATATAATTTGCATTAATATCATCATTCTTTTACAGAAATGAAAAGTTCAATGATAATATTCTAAAAATATAAGAAATAATTTCATCAAATGGATTTAGCTCGGGAGAATATGGCGGCAGAAATATTATAGTCAAGACACTTGAAAAAACATAAATTTCATT
>CALBPU010000110.1 GCA_937899395.1 uncultured Fretibacterium sp. | reverse complement strand
ATACTGCGAATATCGTTAGTATGATTGAGCCAATAAACACAAAAATCGTTAAAGGGCATATTAGGAGAGAGCTTCATATTATTTTGCCTTCCCTTCTGAACATCATGCTGTAATATCTGTCGAAGGCATTTTTAGCGGCGTTAAGATCCGGCTTCACGTCAACATAATGTTTGCTTGTAACATCAGTATCTTGATGGCCTGCTTCTTTTGATGCGAGTGCAAGATTTTTTGTTTGCTTGTAAATGACCGTGAGATTTGTAACTCTTAGATCATGTAACCTTGCTTTTTCTCTACCTATAACTTCTCTCAAAAGTTCACGAATTGGAGCAGGTTTCAACGGTGAACCGTCAGGATTGCAAAACACGAGATTTAATTTATTCTCTTTATTATCAGCGGTTATAGCTCTAACTTTTTCGAGAATTTCAAACGTTAAAGAAGGCGGCAAAATTTTTCGGGGCTTATAATTTTTCGTAGTGTGAATTAAAACTGTCTCATTATCTCCCCTAATTTGATTCCTAACGAATATTCTGCCTTCATCACTGAAAACGTCTGACCAACATAACCCAAGAGTTTCACTAGTTCTCATTCCTGTTAAAAGTTTAATTTGAAGGAAAGCGTTATTAATATCATTTGAATCGAGTTTGAGAATTTTTTGAATCTCATCTTCATTTAACGAATGATATTTTATGGGCTTATCGGCTTGAAGTTGAACATTGATAAACGGGTTATAACGAATGAAATTTTTTTCCATTGCTGAATAACATACGTCCCTTAAAAATCCAACAATCTTTTCTCTTATATTAAAAGGACATTTTCTAGCGTTCAAATAATTGACTAAAGCAAGCCGAAAATCATCATCAATTTGATTTATAGTGAAGTCCGAACTGAATGATTTAATATATTTGTTGAGAAGCTCACGAAAATTTTCCTTCTCAAGATCAGTGAAATGTTTAGAACTTTCGAGTTCATTAATGCAGAAATCAAAAAACGGCGTAAGATTTTTTGTAACTCTGAATGAATAACGGTTTGAGCTTTTTTGAATTTTTTCATTGAGAGCGTCAACTGAAGTTGCTAAAATTTCCCTTTTGCCAAAATTTGTTTTTACAGAAGTTTTCAAGTAAGAATATTTTCTTCCATTTGAAGCAACTGTTTTAACCGTATATTTAGAGAAGGATTGAGGGGTGTAATCAAAATCGGTTAAAAATTTCGGCGTAACATTAATTCCTGCATTAATTGACAATTCATTGAATTTTGAAATGTAATAGGAGGGTTTATAGGGCTGTCCTATTTCATTAGCAAAAATCAAAGCATCAGGATTGTTATAAGAATCCGGAAATTTTTTTGCGAGTGCATTATGTTTTGAAATTTCGCATAAAATAATTCTCAAAGACTCATTTGAAATTTTCACGGTTTGAACTTCAGGCTCATCTTTGAAATAAAATGAATTTCCGGATATAAATGCCTTGCGCTTCAGAGTTAAGGAACAATCATTTTCATTGACATCAATTTTTCTCAAAGCAAGGAGTTTCATTATAAGAATTTTTTCATGCAACAAAACGGACATCAAAACCGAAGCGTCATTTTTGTGAATAGCATTTTCAAGTTTCAACTGCGAAATTTGAGGAACGTAATTAATTTTCTCATTATTTTTTACAGGAAAAGGCAAGTTAAATTTTTGAGAAATTAAATTTTCCTCATAGGCGTTCTTCATTATTAACGAAAGAACTCTCCAGATCATTTGCAAATAAATTTCGCTTAAAGATTGCTTGCGATAATTATTGATTAAATTTTCGCAAACCTGTTTTGAAATATCCGAGATATTATATTTACCGAGTACAGGCATTAATTTACTGTCAATAATATTCTTGTACGTTCTGACAGTGCTTGAAGCGAGTTTTGATTTTTTTGTTTTTTGCTTCCAATTATCTACAATATTAGCAAATGTTACGCTTTTACTTAAATATTTTTCACCTGAAATTTGTATTTTTGTACTATTCATTGAGCATTTCTCCTTTCTTATTGGAGATTTTAGCGCAATATTTTTTCTTTGTCAATATATTTTTATTTTAATTTTGTATTTTTTACGCTTTATTTTCTCCCCTTTATAGCTTTGTAATTTTTCAGGTCATAGACTAGAACATTTTCGTTTTTAATGTATTCGCCCTTAATTCTGATGCCTTTTTCATCAAATTTTAAGTTTGCCAGTTCTGTAACATACTTGAGTAAATTTTTGTCATTCCAGCGCACAAAGCCTGCTCTAGGAGATTTTTTATTTTTCACAAAAATTCTAGCTTCGTCGTCTTTTTCACAAGGAGTTATGGCCATTTTAATGTTATTTTTGTCAAAGAAAATATGGACATATTCAGCGTAATCTAAACATTCGACGGAAGTTTTTGAGAAGGTTATTCCATATTGGGTAACGGAGATAAAAATATTTCCCTTGTCCTTTTTTTTGTACATTTCAAAGCTGTCAAGAACGCTCATAGATTTTTCACCTCAAAAAAAAATAATATACTAATAATACACTATAGATAAAAAATAAGCGTAAAAAAAGCGTAAAAAATTTCATAAAATCTTGATAAAGTTCTTTATAGCGTTTTTCAAATGTTTTAACTATAATATATACATAATTTTCTGAGAAGGAGATTTACATATGTTAAAGAAAAAATGAGCACACTTCAGTTGAAATATGCCCATTGAAAGATTAATTTTATTCTTGTTCGTTCTTAGTGTTAAAATAGAACATTACAATTCCGAGCGGCGGCAATGTAAGTTGTAACGAATAAGGTTGATTATGGCTCTCAACCATTTCCGACTCCATTCCTCCGCAGTTACCGATTCCGCTTCCGCCGTATTTCGTCGCATCACTGTTCAAAATTTCGTGCCAGAATCCTAAACACGGAACGCCGATTCTATATCCCGAACGTGGTACAGGCGTGAAGTTCGCAGCGCATAAAATATATTCATCGTCGCTCTTGCCTTTCCTCAGCCATACCAAAACGCTTTGGTGCCAGTCCGAACAATCTATCCATCTGAAACCGTCAGGAGTGAAATCAAGTTCGTGAAGCGGCTTATATTTCTTCAAAGCGTTGTTCAAATCTCTGACCCAGTTTTGAATGCCTTTGAAATCATCTTTCTGGAGCAAATGCCATTCGAGTGCCGTATCGTGATTCCATTCAAGACCTTGAGCAAACTCTCCGCCCATGAACAACAATTTCTTGCCAGGATGTGCCCACATGTAACCGTAAAGCAATCTCAAATTCGCTCTCTTCTGCCACCAATCTCCCGACATCTTGTTGATTAACGAGCCTTTGCCGTGAACAACTTCGTCATGTGATAACGGCAGCATGAAATTTTCACTGAATGCGTACCATATACTGAAGGTTAATTGATTTTGGTGCCAGCTTCTGTAAATTCCGTCGAGGCTCATATAATCAAGCGTATCGTGCATCCAGCCCATATTCCATTTCATTCCGAATCCTAATCCGCCTAAAAATACAGGGCGTGTTACCATAGGCCAGTCTGTAGATTCTTCTGCGATAGTTTGAATGCTTCCGAAACGTCCGAATAACTCGCTGTTCATATCTCTTAATAACGAAATTGCTTCGAGATTTTCACGGCCTCCGTAAATGTTGGGGATCCATTCGCCGTTCTTACGTGAATAATCAAGATATAACATTGAAGCTACCGCGTCGATTCTTAAACCGTCAGCGTGATATTGATCAATCCAGAATGCAGCACTCGAAATTAAATAACTCCTTACTTCATTGCGCCCATAATTGAAAATGTAGCTTCCCCAATCAGGGTGATAACCTTTTCGAGGGTCTTCATGTTCGTAGAGAGCTGTTCCGTCATAACGTGCAAGTCCGAAATCGTCCGTCGGGAAATGGCTCGGTACAAAATCCAAAATTACAGCAATATTTTTCTTGTGTAATTCGTCGATTAAGTACATGAAATCTTCGGGAGTTCCGTAACGTGCGGTAGGAGCAAAATATCCGAGTGTCTGATAGCCCCATGAACCATAAAACGGGTGTTCCATTACGGGCAAAAATTCAACGGCGTTGAAGCCCATATCCTCAACATATCCGGGAAGCTCTTCAGCCATTTCACGATATGAAAGCGATAACCCGTCGTCCCAATGTCTTCTCCATGAGCCTAAATGAACTTCGTAAACGCTCAAAGGTGCAGAGAGATTCATTTTTTCGCCTCTGTGAGCAAGCCAATCGCCATCGCCCCAATTATATTCGGACCAATGAGTTATTGATGAAGTTCTCGGAGGAAGTTCAAAAGCTCTGCAAAACGGATCCATTTTTTCTTTAATTTCACCGTGGGAATTTTTAATGCAAAATTTATAAAGCTCCCATTTTTTAAGGTCAGGCACAAATCCTTCCCAAATTCCCGAACCGTCCCATCGTGCTGCTAAGGAGATCGGAAGAGCAC
>CALBPU010000109.1 GCA_937899395.1 uncultured Fretibacterium sp. | reverse complement strand
CCCTGATGATAATGTTATTGTATTATTTGAAGGGTTTATTTCGGAAATATATAAACGGGTTTTGGCAGCAACTCCCAAGCCTTTACGCTGGCCTTCAGTGTAATGTATTATTCCTTTATGAGTGCCCAAAATTTTCCCCGATGTGTCAATGAAATTTCCCGAAGGATATTTTTTGCCTGTGTAATTTTCAATGAAGCCAGCATAATCTCCGTCAGGTACAAAGCATATATCCTGCGAATCATGTCTTTGAGCATTCACAAATTTTAATTCGGCTGCTAACTCACGAACTTCTGATTTTTTCATTGAACCTAAAGGAAATTCAACACATTTTAACTGCTCCTGCGTCAGCATGTACAACACATAACTTTGATCCCTCGTTAAATCTTCTCCTTTCCTTAATAAATATCTGCCTGAATTTTCACGTTCGATTTTCGCATAATGTCCTGTAGCGATTTTTTCAAGACCGATATTTTTTGCGTGCTGTAAAAATTTTCCGAATTTCATTGTCCTGTTACAATCCACACATGGATTAGGAGTTCCGCCGCTCTCGTAAACTTTTACAAATTTTTTTATGACGTTATCCCCAAAATCATTAACGAAATTCAAAACCTCATAAGGAATTTTTAATCTCTCACATACGGCTTTGAAATCTGAAACATTATTCTGTGAATAACTTGATAACAACATCGTTGCGCCTTTGCAGATTTTATATTTCTGCGTCATTAAATAAGCGGAGACGCTGCTGTCTACGCCCCCGCTCATTGCGATTAATATGCTCATGAATTTTTTCCGTTATTTCAAAAGCTCTGCCATTTTCTTCAAGCGCTTAATAGCTTCTTCGAGAACGTCCTCTGTTCTGGCAAAATGGAATCTGATTAAGTTGTTGATAGGCTCTCTAAAGAAACTTGAACCGGGTACTGCTGCAACACCGATATTTTTAATGACCCATTCGCAAAATTCCAAGTCGCTGAAGTTTTTGAACTGAGGAAGTTCAAGGAAATTTGAAATGTCAACCATTACAAAATACGAACCTTGAGGGATATTGTGCTTCAGTCCTGCTTCATCGAGACCTTCAAGAAATCTGTTGCGCTTTCGTGTGTATTTCTCTTTGAGTTCTTCATAATAGCTTTCGGGAAGATATAAAGCCTGTGTTGCAGCTTCCTGTAAAGGTGCCGCAGCTCCGACCGTCAAAAAGTCATGAACCTTTCTTGCTCCTTCTACAACTTCCTCGGAGCCGATTAAATATCCCAAACGCCAGCCTGTTATCGAATATGTTTTCGATAATGAATTGCAAGTTATAACGTGGTCAAACATTCCCGGTAATCCTGAAGCATAAACATGCTTATAAGGATCAAAGACTATGTGTTCGTAAACTTCATCAGTGATTATATAAGCGTCATATTTCAAAGCAAGTTGTCCGATTTCGGTGAGTTCTTTTTCAGTGAAAACTTTTCCGCAAGGGTTAGAGGGGTTACAAATGACAATAGCTTTTGCTCCTGCCTTAAATCCGTTCTCGATGATATTAATATCATAATCATAAGTCGGAGGAACTAACGGAACATAAATCGGTGAAGCTCCCGAAAGAATTGCATCAGCTCCATAATTTTCATAGAACGGTGAAAAAACTAAAACTTTATCGCCCGGATTGCATATCGTCATCATTGCACACATCATTGATTCAGTACTTCCGCATGTGATTACGATTTCTTTTTCGGGGTTTATTTCACGTCCGATAGCTTTGCTTTGTTTGGCACAAATTGCTTCACGGAAATTTTTAGCTCCGAATGTTATAGCATACTGATGAGGGCCTGTGTAAGCGGTTTTTGCAAGTGAGTCCAACATTTCTTTCGGAGGTTCCCAGTTAGGAAATCCCTGCGATAAATTAATTGCTCCGTATTTGTTGCATATTCTTGTCATGCGGCGGATAACGGAGTCTGTGAAGGTGCCTACTCTGTCGCTGAGTTTTGGCATAATAAAATTTCAAATCCTTTCTTCAAGTAAATAATATTTTACGGGAAAATTTTAATTTCAATTAAAATAATTTGCAATATTTTATTGTTATAATATTTTCAAAAAGGGGATATAAAAATGACGAGAAAAATATTTTTTGCAGCAATATTGATTTTTATATCAGCGTCGATTTCATTTGGAGCAGTTTCTGATGATCATGAAATTTATTTGAGGCGTGATGTATTTGAGGCTAAAATGGACGCTTTTATGTCTGAGATTCGTTTAATGAATGAGCAACTGTATAACAAACTTCACGGCGAAATCGAAGATGTACGTAAAGAAGTTAATGATGTACGTAATGAGCTTATAAAAACCAGAGCAGAATTAAGCGAGCGCATTAATGTTTTGAGCGGAAGAATCGACGCCTTAAACGGGAGGATTGATGCCTTAAACGGACGAATCGACGGGCTTGAATATAAAATTGATGTCCTTGAAACTGTTGTATATTGGGGATTGGGCTTATTAACTTTGGCGATAACATTGGCAGGAGTAGTGCCTGTATTAGCGAAACTCTTTAAGGACATGCGAACTCCCTCGATAACTTTTGATGATGTAAAACGCTTTATCGAGGAAAATTATCCTAATATGAGCATAAACGGACAATCTCAAGTTTCAAATGTTAATCCTTTAAGATAGATAATCAGGTGTCATGGCTTCGAGCGTTAAAAGTTTCTTTTTTCTTTCGAGGCCTGCTGAATAACCTGTTAAATCTCCGTTTGAACCGAGCACTCGATGACAGGGAACTATTATTGAAATATCGTTGCGCCCTACAGCACCTCCTATTGCACGGGGTGAAGTGTAAAGTTTTTTTGCGATTTAGTATAGTAGCTCTCACTACTTAATAATTCCTCACACATACTAACAGCAAATATCCTTCCTTCAAAAAAACTTCAGCGTCTTTTTCAGAGCTTAAAACTTCGTTGCTTATTCCGTATTGAAATTCGGGTGTTATTTCAGCGTCTTCAAGATTATATTTCGCATTCTTAATAGTAATTCCCTTCGCTGTTCCTGAAATATTTATCAATGAAAAAAATTTCCAGCCGAATTTTATTTTTTCGGTCTCGTTAGGCTTAATGATTTTTATTTCGGAATAGTCATCAATTATTAATGCCTTCTTATTTTTCATCGCCAGCATTAAAAGAGCGTATATATTTCCAAGATTATGATCCTGTCG
The DNA here is from genome assembly GCA_937899395.1 of uncultured Fretibacterium sp. Taxonomy (GTDB): domain Bacteria; phylum Synergistota; class Synergistia; order Synergistales; family Aminobacteriaceae; genus JAFUXM01. The sequence goes on along the minus strand of CALBPU010000109.1, from coordinate 10,486 downwards.
TCCTCCCGTTACTCCAACTAATAAAAATTCTTCAAAGCCTCTTTTAATTCCCTCTTTAACTGCGAAAATCGTGTCCGTGTCATCTTTAACACACGGCAAAACAATAACGTTATTAAAATTTTTAGGTTGAGTATAAGAATCAAAATCACCTATTACTAAATCAGGTGAAACTCCAAAATTTTTTTCGTGCTTCAATCCGCAATCGCAATATATAAAAAAATCATTAGGGCTGAAATAATTTTTCATTAACTCGTAATTTTTTATTTCAGCTCCTCCGACGATAACACATCTATTCATTTTTATTCTGCAAATTTCCCCGAAAGATTAAAATTATGCTTCATAGGCCCGCAGCCCTTTCCTAAATCCAACATAGCTCCTAATGCTCCCGAAATATATTCCTTTGCTCGTTCAACCGAATCTTCAAGTGAAAATCCTTTCGCCAAATTTGAAGCTATTGCGCTTGAAAGTGTGCAGCCTGTTCCGTGAGTGTTTCTTGTAGCAATTCTTTTTCCGTTGAACCACTTGAAATTGTTTTTCCCTGAACATAACAAATCGTTAGCGTCATTAACATCATGGCCGCCCTTAACTAATACTGAACAGCCAAAATCAGTGTTGATTTTTTCAGCAGCCTTTAACATATCATCACGATTGTTAATTTTAATGCCCGATAAAATTTCTGCCTCAGGAATGTTGGGTGTTGCGAGAATTGATAACGGTAAAAGTTCCTTCGTCAGAGTTTCAACAGCGTCCTCGTTTATGAGCCTTGAACCGCTTGTCGATACCATTACAGGATCAACAACGATATTTTTTGCGCCGTAAAATTTCAATGCCTCTGAAATTTCGTGAATTAATTTTGAGCTTGAGACCATTCCGATTTTCACGGCATCAGGAAAAATATCCGTAAATATTGCGTCAAGCTGCTGCTTCAAAAATTCCGGAGTTGATTCTAAAATTCCCGTAACTCCTGTAGTGTTTTGTGCCGTAAGAGCCGTTATTGCACTCATAGCATATACACCGTTCATCGTCATTGTTTTTATATCGGCCTGTATTCCTGCTCCGCCTGAAGAATCACTGCCTGCGATTGTTAAAGCTGTTTTCATTATATAAACGTCTCCTTAAATGTTATAAATCCTGCGTCCTTTGCTGTTTCAAGAGCAAATTCAGCGTCCTCAAATACTGCTGTTTCATTCGGTTTCAATCCTAAATATTTTGAACATGTAATGAAAATTTTTGCTTCTCGTTTTGTAGTGTCGAGTTCATCACATGTAAATATTTTTGCGAAATATTTTTCAATGCCGTTGCGTTTTAATGCAGCGTCTAATAATTTTCTGTCTCCTGACGTAGCTATAACCATAGGAATTTTTTTCATGCTTAGAGTTTCGAGAAAATTTTTCACGCCGGGCATTAATTCAACCTCGTAAAAATAAAAATCCTCTATAATTTTCAATATACCTTCAATAATTTCGTCAGGTTTCATTTTAAGAGAATATTTATTCATGAGATAAATTGAGCTTTCATTGAGGCTCATTTGAGAAAGAACTTCGGAGAGATTTTTTTCAGGTTCAATATTAAGTCCTCTCAAAAATCTCTCTCCCAATTCTTCCCAAACATACATCGAATTTAACAAAGTTCCGTCAGCGTCAAAGATTGCTCCCTTAAAATTAAAATTATTCATGACCGAAAAATTTTTCCGATAATGCCCTCAAATTTTGTGAAGCGGCTTTAATGTTTTCAGCAGCAAATATCGCACTTATAACCGCTACTCCTGAAATTCCCTTTCCTTCAAGTTCGTGAATATTCTTCAAACTAATTCCTCCGATTGCTACAACAGGAATTTTTACGGAGGCACAAATTTTTCTCAAGGTATCGTGTGAAACTTCTATTGCGTCGGATTTCGAGCCTGTAGGAAATACTGCTCCTGCTCCTAAATAATCTGCTCCTTTTTTCTCGGCTAAAATTGCTTCATCAGGATTTCCGACCGAAACTCCCAAAATTTTTTCATCACCTATTAACGCTCTGACATTTCCTGCTTCCGTATCGCTTTGTCCTACATGAACTCCATCGGCGTTAATTTCGAGTGCTAATTCAACATCATCATTAATAATGAAAGGAACTTTGAAATTTTTGCAGAGTTTTTGAATTTCGCGTGCCTCAATCTTAAATTCCTCATGAGTTAAATTTTTTTCGCGCAACTGAATTAATGACGCTCCGCCCTCTATTGCCTCTTTAACATCATCGTAAAGCCTTCGACCGTTTAACCATGTTCGATCCGTAACGGCATAAAGAATTAAATCATGTTTATCGAATTTCATATTTTGCTCCGTCATCAAGAATTTTTCCCGTCATGTTATAAATTGCATCAATGATTTTGTTTCGATAGGTTGAATTTCCTTCATCAGATTTCAAATTATTAAATCCGATTTCGCCTGCTAAGCCCATTGCACATACTGACGCAGCAGCGGCTTCGAGTTTTTTGTCGGGATTTGCAACAACAAATGCCGTCATCATTCCTGATAACTGACAACCTGTTCCTGTAATTTTTCCCATTTCAGGACGGCCGTTACGAATAACGAAACATCTTTCACTATCAGCAACTAAATCAATCGCTCCTGTTAATGCTATAACAGCTCCTGAAGTTTTAGAGAAGTCTTTAACGAATTTAATCATGAAATCGAGATTATTATCATTTACAGCGTCGGCCATGTCAGCATCAACTCCGTGAGTAGTTCCCGAACCTAAAACAAGCGTCTTAATCTCCGAAGCATTGCCTCGAATTACATCAAATTTTATTTCCTTCATCAAATTTAATGCTGTTGTTGTTCTTAGAGTGCTTGCTCCTGCTCCTACAGGGTCGAGCAAAATTACATGTCCGAGTTCCTGAGCTTTTTTCCCGGCCTTAAACATGCTCTCAATAGTTCGTGAATTAAGAGTGCCGATATTAATATTAAGGCCGTTACAGATTGCCGTGATTTCAACAGCGTCATCAGGTTCATCGGCCATTATGGGACTTCCTCCGCAAGCTAACAAAACATTAGCGACATCGTTTACAGTAACGTAATTTGTGATGTTATGGACAAGCGGCGATTTTTTTCTGACGTTTTCAAGATATAATCCTAACAAAATTTTTCACTCCTCTAAAATTTTTTACGCCTGTAAACAAATTCTGAAAGCGAAAAATTTATTCATTTTCCCTACGTCGGCATTATCCGAATCAGGTTCAAATGGTCGGAATAAATTGAAATTCCCTCTCAGCTTGTTCAACAAGCTCCCACAAAAAGTATTATACATGAAAAAATGAAAAGTTAGAATTTTCTTCCGCTTGACTTATTTTTAGTAAACGTGTAAGCTATTATTCTAGTAATAATGGCTCTATGTTTAATTAGAGCATTGAAATATTTTTTTGTAATTTTTTAGGAGGCTTTTTTTATTATGGCACAAGGTACCGTTAAATGGTTCAGCGAGGGCAAGGGATATGGATTTTTGACTGTTGACGGCGGAAGCGATGTTTTTGTTCACTTCAGCGCAATTAAGGCAGACGGATTCAAGACGCTTCGTGAAGGTGAAAAAGTTTCGTTTGATGTTGTTGATGGAGAAAAAGGTCCTCAGGCCGCTAACGTTGTCAAGCTGTCATAGGATTTTGAATTTATTGGAGACTTTCATTTAGAGGGTGATCCCGGTTAAGGATTCTTCGTTTTCCCACACTCGTGGGGGATTAACCAAAAAGGATAAAAAGGGGGAGGGTTGATTTTTTCGCCCTCTCTCTTTTTGAGAATTTCGTGTAAAATACTAGAGTAAATTTTCAGTGAGAGGAAGAGAGTTTTTTGGCTGAGGCCGCTGTGAGTACTACAAATTCTTCTATTCGCAAAAAAGTTCAGAGTTACTCCGATATTGGTGTAGCTTTGTTGATGGTACTCATAATAATTATGATGGTTGTACCTCTTCCGACATGGCTCATTGATATTCTGCTCTCCATGAATATCACTCTCGGTGTCGTAACTCTGCTCGTAACTTTCTACGTTAAAAGAGCTTTAGACCTTTCAATTTTCCCGACGTTATTATTAATTTCGACATTGTTTAGGTTGTCTCTTAACGTTTCAACGACGAGATTAATTTTGCTTTACGGTAACGCAGGCGAACTGATTAATGCTTTCGGAAATTTTGTTGTCGGCGGAAATTATGTTGTCGGAATTATAATGTTCCTGATACTCGTAATAATTCAAATGCTCGTTATAACAAAAGGTGCTGAACGTGTCGCAGAAGTTGCCGCAAGATTTACACTCGATGCTATGCCAGGTAAACAAATGTCAATCGACGCTGACTTAAATTCAGGCTTAATTGATGAACAAGGGGCTAAACAACGAAGACAGGATATTCAAAGAGAAGCAGATTTTTACGGAGCTATGGACGGTGCTTCAAAGTTTGTTAAAGGAGATGCTATTGCAGGTTTAATAATCACTACTATAAATATAATCGGCGGATTATCAATCGGAATTTTTATGCGAGGAATGGACGCTGCGGGGGCTGCTGCTCATTACAGTTTATTAACGGTTGGTGATGGACTTGTAGGACAAATCCCGGCGTTGTTAATGTCTACCGCAATGGGCGTTATAGTTACAAGAGCTGCTGCGTCTTCAGAATTAGGGCCTGATTTAATTAACTCCTTTACTCAATATCCAAGACCTTTATATATTGCTTCAGCGATGTTAATGTCTATGGGATTAATTCCCGGTCTTCCTACTGTACCATTCGTAAGTCTTTCAGTTTTAACCGGTGCTTTAGGTTATGCTGTAGGACGTGAAGCAGGGGTTCAAGCCATTAATGCCGAAGAACAACAAGCCGCTTCAGGAGGTCAGGCAGGTGCTCCTTCACAGGCTCAACCTACAACAGTTGCAGGTGCTATAGCTCAGGAAACTTCGAAAGCTGAACCCGTTTCTCCTGAAGACGTTATGAAATTATTAACCGTTGAACCTATGGAGGCTGAAATCGGTTACGCAATAATTCCTTTGATTGACCCTGCTCAAGGCGGAGACATGCTCGACAGAATTGGCACAATCCGTAAACAAATGGCTCTCGAAATGGGCATTGTAGTTCCTCCGATCAGAATCAGAGATAACATTCAAATTAAACCCACTGAATATATTTTGAGAGTTAAAGGTGCTGAAGCAGGGCGCGGCGAATTATTGCCTGACCATTATTTAGCAATGAATACAGGAGGAGTTGAGGAGGATTTAATCGGAGTGCCTACTAAAGAACCTGCGTTCGGACTTCCTGCTTTATGGATTTCTCCTGACCTAAGAGACAAGGCCGAAGCTATGGGTTATACGGTTGTTGACGCTCCTTCAGTTTTAGCGACGCACTTGTCCGAAGTCATTCGTAAAAACGGAGCCGAATTATTAACACGTCAGGAAGTTCAGAAATTAACGGACATGGTTAAAGAAAATGCTCCTGCTGTAGTAAGTGAATTGTTGGCATCGTTGACGCTAGGAGAAATTCAGAAGGTCTTGCAGAATTTAATTCGTGAACAAATCCCGATCAGAGACCTCGTAACAATCTTTGAAGCCCTTGCTGATTTCGGGAAAATGTCAAGGAGCGTTGATTTCTTGACTGAAAGAGCAAGAGAGGCATTAGCACGTTTAATATCGTTAAAAATTCAAGGTGTTGACGGAACTGTTACGGCATTCACACTTTCACCGAATTGGGAACAGAAAATCATGGCCGGAGTTGACGGTGATTTAACACGTGGCTGGCAGTTAAATTTAGATCCTCGTGAGGTTCAAAAAATGATTTCGGCAATCTCAAAAGCTATGGAAGAGATGATAGTGAAAAATTTACCGCCTGTCTTACTCGTTCACCCTGATGTAAGATTGATTGTTAGAAGATTGATTGAAGGCTCAATACAAAATATTTTCGTTGTATCGTATAATGAAATAGTTCGTGGTGTTCAAGTCAGAACGGTCGGAATGGTGGAATAGTTAAATAAAATGCGTGTTACGAATCAAATTACTTTTACAGCTAAAGATGATGCTGAAGCGTTACGGCTTGCCTCTGAAAGACTTGGGCGTGATGCTGTAATACTTTCAAGCCAAATGGTTAAAGAAGGAGGAGTTTTAGGACTCTTCCAGCATTCTGTACTTCGAGTTACTGCGGGAATCCTTGAGGACGATAACCCAAAACCTCAACCACCTAAACGACAACAAAATTTATCCTCAGCAAATTCGATTTCAAGTATGGACGACGATACAAGGCGTGAAAATTTAATCGCTTTTCAAAGGCTCTTGGATTTCAAAGAACGCGGCCCTGCTGCGTCTCAAATGAATAACGCTCCTATACCTCCGATGGATTTAGGTGATGAAGGCTATTTAACTGATAACGTTAAAATTTCTCCCGAAGGTCTTAAAAATGCTTACGGCCTTACTACTAAACCTGCCTCAATAACTCCTCCTCCGTCGTTAAATCCTGTTACACCTGTTCAACCCCAACAGCCTGCTCAAAGTTCTCTTTCAAACGATGACGCAAAAGTTTTGAAGGAACAAGTCGGAGCATTGGCAGACAGAATTGATTTTCTCCTTGAAAGATTAACCGCCGTTGAAAATATGAGCATGAATAATATTAATAATGCTTCGGCTCAAGGTGAAAAAATTGAGAAAAAAGCCGTGAGAAATTTTCAGCCCGCTGTAATTCAAAGCTCTGAAGATTCAGGAATAGAGGATATATTAAGGGCTTCAGAAGTTGACGAAAAATATATACGGAAATTGACGGCCGATTATTCAATCGCAAAATCTAAAGCAGGCAACAAAAAAATTCCTTTCACTAAGTGGCTTGCTTCAAGAATCGAATGTGCCGCCGATGAAGGTAATGATCCCATAGGAGGTCGTCGGGTTATGTTAATAGGCCCAACAGGAGTTGGGAAAACAACAACTATAGCAAAGCTCGCAGCTATTAAAGCCTTATGGGAACATAAACGAGTTTTGTTATTAACAAGTGATACATTTAGAATAGCAGCAGTTGAACAGTTAAAAACTTACGCAAAAATTTTAGGTGTCCCTATTGAAATTGTTTTTGATGTAGATACTATACCCGGAATTGTTGAAGAACATGACAATGCCGATATAATTTTGATGGATACAGCCGGACATTCTCAAAGAGATAAGAAACGTATTAATATGTACGTTAATTTATATAACTCTTTTAACCCTGATGCGGTTCATTTGGTTTTAGCGGCTAATATGAAGTACAGAGATATGCTTGATGTTGTCGAACATATACCCGACGTGCCTGTGTCGCATTTGTTATTCACAAAACTTGATGAAACTGTTAGCTACGGTTCAATTTTCAATATCCAGCAGGTCATGGGTTGTCCCGTATCGTTTTTAACTATCGGGCAAAAAGTTCCCAAAGATATAGAGACCGCAGAAGGAATCCGAATCGCTAAATTTTTAATGAATCCGGAAGAAGAACGTAATAAAAATGAGACAATACGGAAATAGATCAGATCAAGCTGGAGAATTAAGAAAAATGGTTATGCAAGATAGGCAAGATAAAACACCCGCAAAAAAACAACGTAGACTTCATACAATTTCAGTGTTAAGCGGCAAGGGCGGTGTAGGTAAAAGCAATATTTCAGCCGGAATTTCATTCGCTCTTGCGGATTTCGGAAAAAGAGTTGTCTTAATTGATGCTGATTTAGGCATGGCTAATCTGGATATTTTATGCGGTGTTACAAATGCCAGATGGAATATCTCGAATTTAATTGACGGTTCAAGAAGTTTAAGCGAGGTTCTTGTACATTTTCGTGTATCTCAAAGAGCAGAAAGGGAGAACGGCGGCGTTGCTCTTTTGCCCGGAGGTGTTGGACTTAAAGAAATTGCGGATATGGAAGAAAATGAACTCGAAAGATTTTTCGCTTCACTTTCAGGACTTGATGAAACTGCCGACTATGTAATTATGGACGCAGGAGCCGGAATACATAAAGGTGCTTTGTCATTTGCTTATGCTTCAGAATCGACGCTTTTAATTACAACTCCTGAACCTACAAGTATCAGAGATGCTTACGGTGTTATAAAATCTTTAGGAGCTTCAGTTTGGGAAGGACGATTAGGCGGAACTGGCCTTATGTTAATCGTAAATATGGCAGGAAGTTCCAGAGAGGCTTCAGATGTTGCAGAAAGAATAAGGCTTGCTTCGATGCAATTTTTGGGCAACACTCCTATGTATCTGGGATATGTTTTGAGAGACGATATTGTAGAACGTTCGGTTAGGAACTGCAAAATTTTTTACAGGACAGACCCTGATTCAAGTGCCGGAATATGTGTAAGGAATTTAGCAGGAGAAATAATAAGACTTTGTGAGGGAGTTGAAGTAAAACATGATAATGCGAAAAAAGTTCCCGTAGCTGCTGCTTCAGGAGGCATGAGAGGATTTTTGAGACGCTTAACGAGATCGTTGTTTTCAGAGGAAAAAAACTGAGATTATTAAATATAAAGTTATAATTACGCAATATAATATTACGGATTTTAATCTTAAATCTTAAACAGAAAGGAGGGGCGGCCTGTTGCCGTGTAAAAACAGACAGCAGACCAAACAATATGCCTATATCAGGCAGAATAAGAGTTTTAGTCGTAGATGACAGTGCTTTAATGCGACAATTCATCAGCGACATTCTTAAAACAGACCCGAGAATAGAAGTTGTAGGTACAGCTAGGGACGGCAAAGATGCTTTGGCACAAGTTAGGACGTTAAACCCTGACATTATTACTATGGACGTTGAAATGCCCGTAATGGATGGTTTACAAGCTCTTGAGGAAATCATGAAAACTAATCCTAAGCCTGTGATTATGGTCAGTTCGGTTACTAAAGAGGGTGCCGAAGTTACTATGAAAGCATTAGCTGCAGGGTGTGTTGATTTCATTGCAAAACCTTCAGGTTCAATCTCATTAAATATCAGAGACATTGGACAGGAATTAATTGAGAAAGTTATAACAGCAAGCACAGCTAAAATCAGAGGACGTTCAGGATTTTTCGGCGGAAATATAAATACTTCGTCAATAAATCCGGAGTTCAGACGAATGACACCTCCTGCTGCAAGCGGCAGACGCGATATTGTTGCTATAGCTTCATCAACAGGAGGCCCGATGGCTTTAAGCGAACTTATGCCTAAAATTCCGAAAAATTTTCCCGTGCCTATTGTCATAACTCAGCATATGCCTAAAGAATTTACACCTTCATTTGCTAAAAGGTTAAACGATTCATCTCAAATTGAAGTTGTCGAAGGTTTTGACGGTCTCAGCTTAAAACCCGGACGTGCCATTATAGCTCCCGGAGGTTATCACATGCTTGTTAAGCGCAGAGCCGGTTCAGCAATTTGCAGCCTGTCTGACGCTCCTCCTGTTTTGTCAGTTAAGCCTGCTGCTAATATAATGTTCTTGAGTGTCGCTGATGAATTCGGAGGAAATGTTTTGTGCGTTATATTAACAGGTATGGGGAGAGACGGGACTGATGGAGCTACAGCTTTGAAACGTAAAGGAGCGTATGTTATAGCTGAAAGTCAAAAAACCTGCGTTGTTTACGGAATGCCGAAAGCCGCAGTTGACGCAGGAATTGTTGACGAAGTTTTGCCGTTAAACGAAATTCCTGACGCTATCGTCAGATTAGTAAAGGGAAATTAATATAATTATAAGGGAGATTGATTTATTTTGGCCGATATGGATATGAGTCAGTATCTTGGAGCATTCTTAGATGAAACTGACGATAATTTACACAGATTAGATGATTTATTGTTGGCTCTTGAAAAAGATATGGTCGATATGGACGTAATCAACGAAATTTTCAGAGCTGCTCACACGTTAAAAGGCATGGCCGGAACAATGGGCTTCACTCAAATGATGGGATTGACCCACGCTATGGAGGACAGGCTTGACGCTGCCCGTAAAGGCACAAGACCTTTAACCGAAAATGACATGAACTTGTTATTCACTGGCCTCGATAATCTTCAAGCTATGGCTGACTCAATCAGAGGCGGCGGAAATGACGCTCATATTGATGTTTCGGATATGGTCAGAGAATTACGTGAGGAAAAACCTTCTTCAGCTTCTCCTGCTCCTGCTCCTGCACAAGCACAAGCTGCTGCACCTGCTTCGGGTGGTTCATCAGAAGATAACGATTGGGTCAAGAAAGCCAATTCCGAAGGCGCAAATGCTTATAACGTTCACGTAACTTTAAGTCAAAGCTGCTTGTTGAAAGCTGCAAGAGCCTATATGGTCGTTAATCGTTTGGAGGAATTAGGCGAAATTTACAAAGCTGAACCTTCAACAGAAGCTCTTGAGAAAGAAGAATTTGATTTCGATTTCACGATTTACGTTGCAACACCTGCTCCTGCTGATGAGGTAAAATCTACGATAGAGAAAATCGGCGATGTTCAGAGTGCTGAAGTTACGGAAATTAAAGCCGAAGACGCCCCTGCCCCCGCCCCTGCTTCTGCTGCACCTGC